>CAXAWD010000503.1:0-2981 GCA_963972325.1 uncultured Acidimicrobiaceae bacterium | reverse complement strand
CCCTCCCCTGGTGCATCGGGGCCGCACGTCGGTGCCTCGCCAACCACCGGCGCGGCGACCAGCGACGTCTGCGCCTCGTCGAACGGACGGCCGCCCAGCCACGCCCCGACACGAACGACGACCCACAACAGCGCATCGAGCGCAGCGATCCCGACCTCACTGCGGCGATCGGCACGCTGTCGGAGAGCGAGGCAGAGATCGTCCGGCTCTGGGCGTGGGAGCGACTCGAGCCGAGAGAGATCGCCATCGCGCTCGACCTGACGCCGAACGCGGTCAGCGTGGCGCTCAGCCGGGCGAAGCGCAAACTCGCCCAGCAACTCGGCGACGACACGACCGGCACGACCGACAGGATCGACCGCACTGCGGACACTCCAGGTGCAGAGGTGCCACCGGGACCGACGAGCCAGCGAGGAGGAGACGAACGATGAACGACGATCAGCTGCGCGATCGCATCGGACGGTCCGACCCGCTCGCTCACCCCGATCCCGGCGGTATCTCCATCGATCCGATCACGAGCCACGAGGCTCGCTCAGTCCTGGAGGCCGTCATGAACACACCGTTGACCGAAGACATCGCCGATCGTCACGTCGCACCCGCCGACGACGCTCCTGTGCCCGCGTCGGGTTCCCGACGCTGGCTCGCACTCGCCGGGGCGGCCGCCGCGGTCGCCGTGCTCGCCGTCGGCGCCGTCGCGATCACGGGCGGCGACGACGAACCCGACGTGGCCGACCCGGTGCCGGACCAGCCCGACGAGCCGAGTGTGCTCGAACTGTCGAGCGGCAACGACGACATCATGGCAAGCTGCATCGGGGTCGACGCGTCGATCATCGCCCAGAACCAGATCGCCTTCAAGGGCACGGTCACCATGGCCGACGCCGGCGTCGTGCAACTGACCGTCGACGATGCCTACGCGGGCGTCACCGAGCAGGCGGTCACACTCAGCGCCCCCGAGGGGATGGAAGCGCTGATCGGCGGCGTCGCGTGGGAAGTCGGTGCCCAGTACCTCGTCAGCGCCTGGGACGACACCGTGAACTACTGCGGCCAGACCGGCCCGGCGACCCCGGAACTCCAGGCGATCTACGACGACGCCTTCGGCCGCTGAACACGGCTCGATGGCGGTGGACGCCTGACGGTTGGTGCCTGGCACCAACCGTCGTCAGCGCATGGGGTACTTGGCCTTGTCGGGCAGGCCCGACCGGGCGGTGATCATCTCGCCGGCGACCTGTGCCTTGGCGTAGAGCTCGGCCTCGTCGATCGTGGTCATCTCGTAGTTCTCGACCACGACGTTGCCACCGACGAGCACGGTGTGCACACCTCGGCCGTCGGCCGACCAGACCAGCTGGTTCATGACGTTGAGGAGCGGGCGCCACTCGGGCCGGTCGGTGTCGTGCAGCACGAGGTCGGCGTGCTTGCCGACCTCGAGCGAACCGATGTGATCGGCGAGCTGGAGCGCCTGCGCGCCGCCGAGCGTCGCCATCTCGTACGCCTTCTCCGCCGGGAACATCTGCGGGTCCTGCCGGGCGTCCTTGAACAGCCCGGCAACGAGGTACGTCGCCCGCATCATGTCGGAATAGTTGGACGCGTTGTTGCCGTCGGTGCCGATCGCCAGGTTGATCCCCGCCATCGCCATCTCTGGCATCTTGCCGACCTGGGTGACGCCGTAGCTGACCTTCAGGGCGGTGGTCGGGCAGTGGGCGACCTGGGCACCGGTCTCGGCGATGATCGCCACCTCGCGGTCGTCGACCTGCACACAGTGGGTCATCACCACGTCGGGGCCGAGCACACCGAGTTCCGCGAGGTGCACCATCGGCCGCTGCCCGAACTCCTCGATGAAGCCGTCGGGGTCGAGCGTTGCGGGCGACATGTGGAAGCTCATCCCGGTGCCGCGCCGCGTCGCCATCTCACGGGCCGCGGTCCACAGCGGATCGGAGCACGTGGTGTGCCCCACGAGGATCGGCCAGGCGCCGATCCGGTCGTCGGGCCCCGCCGGGTACCGGTCGAGCTGGTGTTCGAGGTGGGAGATCGCCTCGTCGGTGCGCTGCTGGTACACGGACGGTTCGGGCGGCAGGTCCCAGATCCAACGGCCGACCCGGCCCCGGATGCCGACCTCCTGCAACGCGTCGACCACGCCGTCGACGAACCGGAGCGTGCCGGCTTCGAGGAACGAGGTGGTGCCGGACTTGAGCATTTCGACCGATGCCAGCTGCGCCGACAGCCGCTCTTCCTCGGCGTTGAACACCGCGTACAACGGGCACAACCACATGAACACGTTCTCGACGAACGGCGTGTCGTCGGGCACGTATCCCCTGGTCAGTGGCTCACCGGTGATGTGAATGTGGCTGTTGACCATGCCGGGGGTGACGACGAACCGGTCCCCGCCCACCACCCGGTCGGCCTCGTAGTCGGCCTCGATCACGCTCGCTTTGTCGACCGCGACGATGCGGCCGTCGCGCACGGCGACGGCGCCGTCGCGGATGATGTCGCTGCTCGCGTTCATCGTCACGACCTGCCAACCACGGATGATGGTGTCGACACGTTCCGGCATCAGGTGACCTTTCGTCGGCGTGGCTTGGTGGCCACGAACTGCTGTTGGAAGCCGATCGGCTCGATGAGGCGGATCGCCTCGAACCCGGCATTTCGGATCCACTCGGAGTACTGCTGGGCGGTGAACGCGTTGCCGTGGAGCGTGCTCGCCATCATCGTCGCGCCCATCAACACGCCGTGCGGGTTGAGCTTGCGGTCGATGTCGCAGAAGTAGTCGGCGAGGATCAACGTGCCTTCGGGCCGGAGTGCCTGCATCGCCCGCTCGATCAGCTGCTTCGTGCCGGCCTCGCCCTCGGTCCGGCAGATGTGGCCGAGCACGACGATGTCGTACGCGTCGTCGTCGATCGGCGCGGTGTGGAAGTCGCCGGGCAGCCAGTCGACCCGGTCGGCGACGTCGAACTCGGCGACCTTGCCCTCGGCGACCGACAGCACACCGG
>CAXAWD010000502.1:0-2988 GCA_963972325.1 uncultured Acidimicrobiaceae bacterium | reverse complement strand
TCCATGCCGGCGTCCCGGGCCCCGACCGCGATCTGCTCGGCGCCGTTGGAGTGGCCGTCCAACCCCGGCTTGGCCACCAGGAGCCGCGTCGGGCCTCCCGGGAGCGTCCGTGATCGTTCGGCGACGGCAGCCAGCGGGCCGGCGGTGCCGCCCGTGGCGCCGGCCACCCCGGTGGGGCCCCGGTACTCGCCGAACGCGTCGCGCATGAGGTCTCCCCACTCACCGGTGGTGCCGCCGGCCTTGGCGAGGGCGATCGTGGCCGCCATCACGTTGTCGCCCGACTCGGCCACCTTGCGGAGCTCGTCGAGGGCGGCGTCGACCGCGCCCTGGTCACGAGCGGCGCGCCAGGCCTGCACGTCGGCGGCCATCTCGGCTCCGACGGCCGGGTCGACCGTGAGGATCGCCTCCGATCCACCGAGCGGCGAGTCGGCGGTCTCGGTGAAGTCGTTGACGCCGACGACGACCTGTTCGCCCGCCTCGATGCGTCGCGTGCGCTCGGCCATCGACGTCACGAGTCGAGACTTGAGCGTGTCGATCGCCTCGAAGGCTCCGCCCATCGCGAGCACGTCGTCCAGTTCGGCCTGGGCCTGTTCGCGCAACTCGGCGGTCTTCGCCTCGACGACGTGCGACCCGTCGAACAGGTCGTCGTACTCCAGCAGATCGGACTCGTAGGCGAGCACCTGCTGCATCCGCAGCGACCACTGCTGGTCCCACGGGGTCGGCAGGCCGAGCGCTTCGTTCCATGCCGGCAGCTGGATCGAACGCGCCCGCGCCCGCTTGGAGAGCGACACGCCGAGCATCTCGAGCACGATCCGCTGCACGTTGTTCTCCGGTTGGGCCTCGGTGAGACCGAGCGAGTTGACCTGCACGCCGTACCGGAACCGGCGCGCCTTGGCGTCGGTCACGCCGTAGCGCTCGAGGCCGATCTGGTCCCACATGGCGGTCATCGCCCGGAGCTTGCAGATCTCCTCGACGAATCGGATGCCGGCGTTGACGAAGAACGAGATCGACCCGAACACCTGACCGAACCGTTCGTCGTCGACCTGCCCCGATTCCTTGACGGCGTCGAGCACGTCGATCGCCGTGGCCATCGCGTACGCGATCTCCTGCACCGGGGTCGCGCCCGCCTCTTGGAGGTGGTACGAGCACACGTTCATCGGGTTCCACGACGGGGCGTGCTCCGAACACCAGGCGACCATGTCGACGATCAACCGGCGCGATGCGGCCGGCGGGAAGATGTAGGTGCCTCGCGACAGGTACTCCTTGACGATGTCGTTCTGGGTGGTGCCACGCAGGTCGGTCGACGGCACCCCTTGTTCCTCGGCGTTGGCGACGTACAGGGCGAGCAGCCACGACGCGGTGGCGTTGATCGTCATCGACGTGTTCATCTGGCCGGGCGGGATCCCGTCGAGCAGCGTTCGCATGTGGCCGAGGTGGGCAACGGGCACGCCGACCTTGCCGACCTCGCCGCGCGCCATCTCGCTGTCGGGGTCGTAGCCGGTCTGGGTGGGGAGGTCGAAGGCGATCGACAGGCCGGTCTGGCCCTTCGCCAGATTGGTCCGGTACAGCGCGTTCGAGGCGGCGGCCGTGGAGTGGCCCGAATAGGTCCGCATCATCCACGGGCGGTCACGATGTGTCGTCACGGGTCACTCCTCCGAAAATTCCGTCTCAAGTTCGTGCGGGAACGGGTCGATATCACACTGTCCGACCGACAACGCCGGGCCACACCGATGTGGCGGGAACCTCCGACCGGCATCTGGGACAAACGGTCGGTCAGATCTCGATGCCGGTGGGTGGCGGCCCACCGGCATCGGGTACCACTTTCGATGGCCTCGACTGGCCGCCGTTCGCTGGCGCTCTCTTCGGCTGCTCTCGGCTGTGGCTCGTCGCTGGCGCTCTCGTCGCCACTTTCGATGGCCTCGACTGGCCGCCGTTCGCTCTTCACGTCACGGCCTCCTGCAATCGCTCGAGGTACTCGTCGCGTGGGATCTCGATGACACCGAGCGTCGCGAGGTGCGGGGTCAGCCACTGCACGTCGAGCAGCGTCACATCGACCGCCTGCAACCACTCGACCAGGTGGACCAACGCGACCTTCGACGCGTCGGTCGCGGTGTGGAACATCGACTCGCCGGCGAACAGGCCACCGATGTGCACGCCGTACAGCCCGCCGACCAGGTCGTCGGTCTCGGGTCGGTAGATCTCGATCGAGTGGGCCCAACCGAGTTCGTGCAGCCGTTCGTAGGCGTCGACGAAGTCGCGGTTGATCCAGGCGCCCTCCCGGCGCGGGTCGCCGCACGCCTCCATCACGTCACGGAACCTGGTGTTCATCCTCACGTCGTAGCGTCGAACGCTGCGGCGCAGGGAGCGGGTGACCCGCAGGCCGTCGAGCGGGAGCACGCCGCGCGGGTCGGGGGAGAACCAGGCGATCCGTCGGCGGTCGAACGGCATCGGGAACATGCCGGCTCGGTACCCGGCCAGCAGCGTGCCGGGTTCGAGGTCGGCGCCGATCGCCACGATGTCGCTGTCGTCGGCCGGGCCGTCGGTCGGCATCGTCCAGCGCGTCGGCGGTGGTTCGATCGGCGTGATCAGCCGTTGGCCGGCCAAGCCGGTGGGCTGCTCTCGTCGTTCGCTCACCCTGCCATCCTCGCGCTCGACGCCGACGGGCGCCCGACCGGCAGGTCGATCATCCGTACGAGTAGAACCCCTGGCCGGTCTTCCGGCCGAGGTGACCGGCGGCGACCAGACGGCGCAGGGTCGGCATCGCCGCATAGTTGGGGTCGCGGAACTCGGCGTACAGGGCGTCCAGGATCGACAGCGACGTGTCGAGTCCGACGAGGTCGAGCAGTGCGAACGGGCCCATCGGGAACCCGCAGCCGCCCTGCATCGCGATGTCGATCGACTCCATCGAGGCCGTGCCGTTCTCGTGGAGTCGGATCGCGTTGTTGAGGTACGGGAACAGCAGGGCGTTGACGATGAAGCCCGCTCGGT
>CAXAWD010000501.1:0-2990 GCA_963972325.1 uncultured Acidimicrobiaceae bacterium | reverse complement strand
ACATCGGGCGTGTACACCATCAGGTGTGCCTCGAACGGCACGGTGCAGTGCTTGCGGGCCGACTTGATCACGTCCGGGCCGAACGTGAGGTTGGGTACGAACTGGCCGTCCATCACGTCCCACTGGATGAGGTCGACGCCTGCAGCTTCGAGCGCGGCGACCTCCTCACCCAGTTTGGAGAAGTCGGCGGGCAGGACGGAGGGTGCGATCTGGATGGGTCGGGCCACGACCAGAACCTAATCGGCCGAGTCGTTCGGGTCGGTGCCCGCTCGTTCCCATTCCTCGTCGGCGTCGTCCCAGGCGTCGTTGCGGGCCTCGGCCTTGGCCTTCCAGTTCTCGGCCTCCCCTTTGGTCGGATACGGGCCGAGCATGTGATCGCCCGGGCCGCGTTCTTCGGCGGGCACCGCAATGTTGCGCTCGAGATCCCAATACCACTCCGTGGGCTCCATGGCGTCACTCTAAACCGGAAGCCGACGAAGTCGGTCGCGAAGTGTCGCTAGCCTCCTGCCGTGGCCGACGACGAGTTCCCGACCCTGCGCGTCTCGCCGGAGCGATTCATCGCCGGCGGAGAAGCACTCGGCCACGGGCCCGACGGTCGGGTCGTGTTCGTGCGGGGCGGTGCCCCCGGCGACGACGTGTCGGTGCAGGTCGTCGAGCAGAAGGGCGAATGGTCGCGAGGCATCGTCACCGAGGTGCACACACCGTCACCCGACCGTGTCGAGCCGCCGTGCATTCGCCGACGCGAGGGGTGCGGCGGCTGCGACTGGCAACACATGGCGGTGCCCGCTCAGCTGCCGGCGAAGATGGAGATCGTCCGTGACGCGCTGCGCCGTACCGGCAAGCTCGACTCGCCGACGCTCACGCTGGGTCGCGCGGTGAGCGCCGACGGCTACCGCACCACGATCCGGGTCGTCGGCGGCCCCGACGGTCGGGCATCGTTCCGGCAGGACCGTTCGCACGACACCGTGCTCGCATCGGGCTGCATCATCGCCCACCCGGCGCTGCTGCCGCTGATCGACCGGCTCCGCATCACGCCCGAGCTGGAGATCTCGCTCCGCGTGTCGGAGGCGACCGGCCAGATCACCGCCCGGTGGGACAAGCGCAAGGGTGAGGTGCACGGGCTCCCGCGTTCGGTGTACTCGGGCGCCAACGCGTTCCTCGTCGAGCGTGTGGCCGGACACGATCTGCGGGTGTCGGCCGGATCGTTCTTCCAGAGCGGCCCGGCGGCCGCAGAATTGTTGGTCGATGCGGTCCGCCGTGCCGCCCCCGAACTGGACACTGCGGCCACGGTGCTCGATGCCTACGCCGGTGTCGGCCTGTTCGCGGTCGCGAGCGCCCCCGAGACCGCCAAGGTGATCACGGTCGAGACCTCCCGGGCCGCGGTCGAGGACTGCAAGGTCAACCTGGCCGGTCGCACGGCACGCATCGAACAGGGCGAGGTCAGCACGTGGCGACCGGGCACCGGCCAGACGATCGACGTGGCCATCGCCGATCCGGCTCGCTCCGGGCTCGGACGGCCCGGTACCGGATCGATGGTCGCCGCCGACCCCGACGTGCTCGTGCTCGTCAGTTGCGACCCGGTTGCGTTGGCACGCGACGCCGACCTGCTCGGCAAGCACGGCTACCGCCACGACGGCACCGAGGTACTCGACCTGTTCCCGCACACACACCACGTCGAGTGCGTCACCCGGTTCGTCCGGGCCTGACCGCTGGCAGACTGTCGGCATGATCACTCCCCAGGTGTCCGCCGACGTCGCGGACGCGCTCACTGCCGGCCGTCCGGTCGTCGCCCTCGAATCGACCATCTTCTCCAACCTCGGCTTGCCATCACCCGCCAACGCCGAGGCACTCGAGCGCTGCCTCGCCGTCATCCGCGACGGGGGAGCCGTCCCGGCCGTCACCGCCGTGCTCGACGGCGTCGCCCGGGTCGGGCTCGAACCGAGCGAGCACGAGCGCATCCTCGGCGCCGCCCGCAAGGTCGCCGAACGCGACCTCGGGGTGGCCATCGCCCAGGGTTGGGAGTTCGGCGCCACCACCGTGTCGGCCTCGCTGGCGCTGTCGGCCGCGGCCGGCGTGACCGTGTTCGCCACGGGCGGCATCGGCGGCGTCCACCGCGGTGCCGAATTGACCGGCGACGTCAGTGCCGACCTCGACGCGTTGGCACACCATCCGGTGGTCACGGTGTGCGCCGGTGCCAAGGCCTTCCTCGATCTCGGCCGCACGCTCGAGTACCTGGAGACCGTCGGCGTGCCGGTGCTCGGCTGGCAACACGACGATTTCCCGGCGTTCTACACCCGCTCGTCCGGCCTGCCGGTGCCGCACCGTGTGGAGACCGCCGGCGAGGTCGCCGGCATCCTGACCAACCGCACCCGGGAACGTTCCGGCGTGCTGGTCGGTGTGCCGATCCCGGCCGCCGACGAGCTCGACCCCGTCGAACTCGACCGTGTGCTCGACGAGGCGCTCATCGACTGCGACACCGCACAGATCACCGGCGCGGCGATCACACCGTTCGTGCTCGGACGCATCGGCGAAGCCACCGACGGGCGCAGCGTGCCCGCCAACCTGGCACTCGCCGAGAACAACGCACGGGTCGCCGCGCAGGTCGCGGTGGCCGTCGCGTCGGCCTGACGTGGCCGGTGCCGCACACGGCGCCGTCGGTCAGAGCTTCGCGAGGGTCGACTCGACCCGGTCGGCCTCGGCGCGAGTGTCGACGCCGTAGAACGCGCACCAGGTGGTGCGGGCCCGGCGCGCACACATCGCCCGGATCGACCGGGTGACCGTGCGCTTGCCGCTCTCACCCTGCAACGAGTTGATCAACTTCGACGAACCGTGCGTGGTGACCACCACGAGTCGACGGAGGTTGCGCAGCTTCGGTGTGGGTGTGCGGTCGCCGTCGCGCATCTCCCACGCCACGCCCGACACCCAGACCCGGTCGATCCACCCCTTGAGCATCGCCGGCTGACCGCTCATCCACGTCGGATAGATCAAGA
>CAXAWD010000500.1:0-2990 GCA_963972325.1 uncultured Acidimicrobiaceae bacterium | reverse complement strand
GGCGTGCTCATGGTGGTGCCGGGACACGACGAGACACTGCGGATCAACGGGCCGGCGGCGATCACGACCGACCCCGAACTACTCGCCGGATTCACCAAGGAACTCCGCACACCCAAGGCCGCGATCGTCATCGAGACCGCGGAGATCTACGGACACTGCGCAAAGGCGTTCCGGCGCGGCCACCTGTGGGAACCGTCGACGTGGGACGCGCTGCAGGACGCGCCGGACCTGGCGACGATGTACGCCTGCGTGTGGGAAGCCGACGAGACCACGATCCGTGGGGGGCTCGCCGCCCGCTACGAAGCCGGGCTCGCCGCCGACTGACGACAACGGCGACCGGCGCGAGCGATCAGCCCGGTACGCCCTCGTGGACCCACACCGGGGTCTCGAGCGGCATGATGCCCGTCTCCCAGATCCAGTCCATCGCCGGCACGCTGACGCGGACGCAACCGTGCGACGCCGGGTAGTCGGGGACGTGGTTGGAGCCGTGCACGGCGATGCCGCCGGTGAAGTACTTCGGGCGGTAGATCTCGCCGAGGTCGCCCTCCCACCAGCCCTCTTCACGCTGGCGGTACACGTCGTGGAGACCGTTGCGGGTGACCGAGTCACCCGTCTGGATCTCGCCCGGCGTGTTCTGGTCGGGCTCTTCGTAGGGGATCTCGCTGCCGCTCGACGCGTTGAGGATCCACTCGGTCTTGCCGTCGATGACGAACATCAGCAACTGCAGACCCTTGTCGATCTCGACCAGCGTGCCGGCGTCGGCCCGGCCGTGAGGCCGCTCGGTGACCGCGGTCAGCGCGGCGGCGGTCTCGTCGCCGAGCACACCGTCGGTGGCGAGCCCGTAGAACTTCTGGAAGGCCATGACCGCCTGCGTGGTGGTCAGGTTGTAGTCGCCGTCGGCATCGTCGAGCCAGAACCCGAGCTCGAGCAGGCGCTCCTCGGCCCGGCGGGTGTCGTCGCCGTCGCTCTGACCCACACCGACGATGGGCGGATCGGCCGGCGGCACCGCGATCTTGTTGACCGGGATCGTGGTCGTGGTGACCGTCGGCTCGCTGGTGGTGGTCGCCACGGTGGACGGCGACTCGGCCGTGGTGGTGGGCAGCGTCGCGACCACCGTGGTGGTGGTGGCAGGCTCGGTCGTGGTGGGCACCACCCGGACCGGCGACGGCGCCGTACTGGCGATCGACGTGGATGCGCACGCGGGGAGCACCACGGCAGCCGCGACCGCGACGAGGTACCCACTCCTGACCTGCATAACGTGTCCCAAACTTACCGAGCGGCGGCGAGCAGGTGGAGTCGGGTCGGCCGGTTTCTCCGCGAATTGGCACAGATTTTCCGTCATAACAGCGTTCAGGACCCGTTCCGGCCACCCGGCGTTCCACCGCTCGGCTGCCGCCCGACCGCCTCAGCCCGTCAACGCCGCCAGCGGCGTCGGGGTCGACGGCACGCAGGCTGGGTCCCACCGGTCGAGCAGCACACCGACTCCGACCGTCTCGCCGGGCGCCGCGAGCCCGAGCGACCGTGCGAGCGCACCGAGCACGTCCTCCGGCGACCAGCCCTCGGCGGCGAGATCGGCGAGGGTCACCGCGCCGTGGCGCTTCGCCAGGCGTCGGCCGTCGGCACCGAGCACGAGCGGCACGTGCAGGTACTCGGGCGGGTCGGCGCCGAGCAGTCGGTACAGCAGCACCTGGCGCGGCGTGGACGACAAGAGGTCGTCGCCGCGGATCACCTGCGTCACCCCCTGCGCGATGTCGTCGACGACCACCGCCAGGTTGTAGGCCGGCACCCCGTCGGCCCGGGCGAGCACCACATCGTCGACCGCACCGACGAACTCGCCCGCCATCACGTCGTGCACCGCGATCGACTCGCCGTCGGTTCTCAATCGGAGCGCCGGCGATCGCCCGGCATCGCGCCGCTCCTGCCGCTCGTCGGCACTCAGGTCGCGACACGTGCCGGGATAGGCACCGTCGGGCAGATGCGCATGCGGTGCGCTCGCCGCGGACTCGATCTCGGCGCGTATCTCGCGGCGGGTGCAGAAGCACTCGTAGACGCAACCGGCGGCACGGAGCCGATCGATCTCGGCACGGTACCGATCGAACCGATCGCTCTGACGCACCACCTCACCGTCCCAGTCGAGCCCCAGTGCGGCGAGGTCGGCGAGCTGGCGTCGTTCGTGGTCGATCGACGACGTCACCCGGTCGAGGTCCTCCATCCGCACGAGGAACTGCCGACCGCTCGATCGCGCCGCGAGCCATGCCACCAACGCGGTCCGAAGGTTGCCCAGGTGGAGGTCACCCGTGGGCGAGGGTGCGAAACGGCCGGCCACCGCGCCATTCTGGTGGCTGTGTCCGGCCGTCGCGACTCCGAGCGTCAGCTCAGCCGCCGCGATCGGATGGCGCGCATCCTCGAGCGTGACGGGGCGAAGTGCGTATGGTGCCGCCGGCCGCTCGAGGTCGGGCTGGTCGATGCGACCACCGAACACCTGGTGCCGCGCATCAAGGGCGGCCCGAGCTGGATCGAGAACGAGCTGGCCGCATGTCGCCGCTGCAACGGCGAACGCGGGCACCGCACCCCCGGCGAATGGTTCGACGAGTGCGAACGACGCGGATGGCAACCCGACCGGGCCACGATCGTCCAAGCGCTGCGCGCGCTCGACGAAGCGATCGAGCAGCGGGGCGGTCAGCGCCGCGCCCGCCCGTACGTGGCGTCGCAGTTGCGACGTCTCGACCCCGAGCACCGGCGCCCGCGGCGGGGTTCCGGCCGCGGGTGACGAGCGCCGCACGAGGCACCGGCGGGCACGTCGATCGTGACGGCTGCGTGTCGACTCGGCGAAACGCCCGGATGACCGAGCGTTCGGCCCCTAACATGCGTCGCCATGGAGTGCCCCAGCTGCGGACGCCGCGTCGAATCGGGTGACCGGTTCTGCAACGGGTGCGGCACGTCGCTCCAGGGCGTCACCGACACCACGCAGCTCGTCGCCACGGTCGACG
>CAXAWD010000499.1:0-3004 GCA_963972325.1 uncultured Acidimicrobiaceae bacterium | reverse complement strand
CCGGATGTGGCGACGAGAGCGACGACGCCGGCCCCGCCGGTACGCCTGTGCCCAAGGTGGATGACACCACCGACGACGCTTCCGGCGACGCAACCGACCAGACGGTGCAGGGCGACTGGGTGCTCGTGAGTGGGCATCTCGACGGTGAGGAGATCGCGCTCGTCGACGGCTGGAACGTGACGATGTCGATCGACGGCGACCGCATCGGCGGCACCGCTGCGTGCAACAGTTACGGTGGCACCGTTGCGGTCGAGGGCGAGTTGGGTCTCGGTGGCCCGTTCGTGGTCGGCGAGCTGAGTTGGACCGAGATGGGCTGCGAACCCGAGGTGATGGAACTCGAGCAACAGTTCCTCGCCGCGCTCGGCAGGGTCGACTCCTACGAGTTGGCCGATACGTTGTCGCTGGCCGAGACGGGGGTCGGCACCGGTCTGCAGTTCGAACGCGTCCAACCTGTTGCCGACACCGAACTCGTCGGCGTCACCTGGACGCTCGACACCCTGATCACGGGAGACGCCGCTTCGAACTCGCGCGGCATGGACGACGCCTTTCTCGAGTTCCACGATGACGGCACACTCGCCGGCTCGACGAGTTGCCGTCGGTTGGAGGGCGAGTGGGTGCTGCAGGGTGCCACGGTGCAGGTGCCGACGCTCGCCGCGATCGACGACCCGACCGCCGGTGTCTGCTCGCCGGAGTCGGAGTCGCTCGACGGTGCGATCATCGCCGTCGTCGAGTCGGGCATGACCGTCGAGATCGACGGCAACCGGCTGACCCTGACCGCCCCGGGCGGCGACGGCCTCTCGTTCGTCGGTGAGTCGGGCTCGGACGAGGCGAGTTCGACCGGGCCGGCTGCCGACGACCTCGCAGGGCTCGATCCGACGGGTGGCGTGGACGGCATGGTGGCCTACGGCGCCCGGCCCACCGACGAGGGTGGCGAGGATGCGTTGTTGGAGGGCGTGCTCGAGTTCGGCGGCGACGGCTGCGTGCGAGTCGCGGATTCGGTGCTGCTGTGGCGGTTCGGCACCCGCTGGCAGCCAGAACCGCCGGCTGTGCTGGTCGACGATCTGGCGCTCGTCGCGGGTGACCGCATCGCTGCGGGCGGCGGCTACCACGACGTCGACAGCGTGGCCTGGTGGACCGAGAACCCCGAGGTGACCGCGTACCTCCGCGACTGCGGGGCGTTGCCGGGCGACGGCGTGTTCGTCATTCAGCACCGGGTCGACCTGCTCGGGTAGCGGTCGTCGAAACCGTTCTCTCTCGATATCCCGAACCCGCGGTGTGATGGAACCTCCAGGACGGGTCGCGCATCGTGCACATGATGGAGCGCATCGATCTCGACCGGGGCAGTGATGTCGCAGCGTGGGGAGAGATCGACGCCGTGCCGGACCGGTACCCCGACAGGGCGAGGTCGTGACGCCGGTCGGGGGGATCCGGCTCGCAGCGGAGCTGCTGGCGCCGTTCCTGGACCGCTTCGACACCTCGGGCACGTCCGGTGACGACGAACACGACCGCCACCAGGCGCTCTGGAGCGAGATCCCGGTCGGCGAGGTCACCGAGATGCTCGCGTGCACTTGATCGCCACCGGTTCACCGCGGAGGCTCGGGCGTGCCGTGATGGTGTGGTCGTCGGTCGGTACGTCGTGGGACGTCGTCGGTCGCCATGGTGCGGCGTGCACGCCGCCTCGATCCGCTCAGGCGGTTCGGTGCCCTGGCGGATCGGACGATCGTTGCCGCTCTCGGTTGATGCTCGGGCCTTCGTGCCAGATCGTGCCATCGGGTTGGGTCCAGGTGCATCTTCGGTCGGCGGTCATCGTGAGTTGCCATCCGCCCTCGTGCACCAGGTGGTGATGCCGCTCGCACACGGGAACCAGGTTGTTCAGATCGGATCGGCCACCGTTGCGCCAGAACACGATGTGGTGGACTCGGCATCGGTCGACGCCGACCTCGCAGTGCGGGTGGGCGCAGGTGGCGTACATGGCCGACAGCGCTCGTCGCTGGGCCCGGGTCGCCGTGCGGAATTCTCGACCGACCGCCACCGCCTCGCCGTGCTCGTCGATGGCAGTGAGTGCGATCGTTGCCTCGCAGCAGAGCCGCTGCGCCGTGCTCACCGGGATGGGGGTGCCGTCGGCGAGTTCACACATCGTCGCGTCGTGGCGACCGTGGCATGCGGACCGGAGATCGACGTGCATGGTCACGTCGGCAGACTTGGGGGAGGGAGCGTCGGGCGAGAGGGTCGCCATGAACGCTTCCACCTGGAGTTCGGCGAAGGGGACTCCGGCATGGTCGGGCTCGGACCGCAGGCGGGCGAGTTGCGCCTGATGGGCGCTGTGGAACTGGGCATCTCGGATCGGGTCGAGTTCGATCAGGGTCTTGCACATGCCCGTCGACTTCTCGACCCAGCGGGACATCTTCGACGCGGCACGTTGACGTTCGAGTTCGGCGACGTCGCTGCCGGGGGAGTGGAGTTCCTTGATCTTGTCGACGATGTTGCGCGTCTTGCGCTCGAACTCCGAGACCCAGTCGGACGTGGCCGACCCGATGATGTCGTCGGCCACCGAGTGCAGGTCGGACCGTTCGGCGTCGGTGAGCCCCTTCGTGAGCCGGTGCAACGCGTCGAGGTGGTCGGTGGAGCACGCCCCCGTTGCGAGGGCGTCTTCGAGCGGCGGGAACTCGTTGCAGACCTTTTCGCGCTGCTCGGTCGCCTTGGCTTCACGACCGGAGCGTCGGCCCTCGTCCATCAGGGCGTGCGAGGCCGACTCGGATTCGCCGACTGCTTCGAGCTCGCGGAGCCGTCGTGCCAGACGGACGTTGGCCGCCTGGACCCACCCCAGCACGTGATTGGCCCGGCCGATCATCGTGCCGATCTCGTCACGATCGGCCATGTCGGGGTCGAACTGCAGCAGATCGGTCAGAGCGTCGGATACTCCGTCGTTGCGCATGATCGTCACCCCCTGCTTGCCGTCGGTCGATGTCTGGATCCCAATCTACCTGGTGTGATGTCAAGAAAT
>CAXAWD010000498.1:0-3015 GCA_963972325.1 uncultured Acidimicrobiaceae bacterium | reverse complement strand
CGCCGGCCAAGAAGAAGAGCACCGCCAAGAAGGCGCCGGCCAAGAAGAAGAGCACAGCGAAGAAGGCGCCGGCCAAGAAGAAGAGCGCCGCCAAGAAGAAGAGCGCCGCCAAGAAGGCCGTCGGATCGTCGGGCGTGCGCAAGGTCGCCACCTCCCGCAAGCGCTGACGCGTTGAGCCGCCGCCGTCTCGACGCCGAGTTGGTGCGCCGCGAACTCGTCACGAGCCGCACCGAGGCCCAGCAACTGATCGACGCCAACCGCATCACGGTCAACGGTGCCGTGGCCGCGAAGGCGTCCCGCCAGGTCGCACCCGGCGACCAACTGGTCGTCGTCGGGCCGCCGGCCCGATTCGTCGGTCGCGGCGCGTACAAGCTCGATCACGCACTCGACGTGTTCGCACTCGACGTCACCGGCCGGCGAGCGCTCGACGCCGGGGCGTCGACCGGCGGGTTCACCGACTGCCTGCTGCAACGCGGTGCCGCGCAGGTGGTCGCCGTCGACGTGGGACACGGCCAACTGCACGAGCGGCTCCGCGCCGACGACCGTGTCTCGAACCTCGAGCGCACCAATATCCGGCACGTCGATGTCGACACGATCGACGGACCGGTCGACCTCGTCGTCGGCGACCTGTCGTTCATCTCCCTGCGCTTGGTGATCGGACCGCTGGTGTCGGTGTGCCAGCCTGGGGCCGACATGGTGTTGTTGGTCAAACCCCAGTTCGAGGCCGGTCGCTCCGAGGTGAGCAAGGGGCGGGGCGTCATCAGCGACCCCGAGGTCTGGGAGCGGGTGCGCGGCGAGGTGTCCGGTGCGTTCGAGTCGGCCGGGTGCGTCGTGGCGGGCTGGACCGAGTCGCCCATCACCGGCGCCGACGGCAACCACGAGTTCCTGATCCACGCCGTCGCGCCGCAGGTCTCACCATGACCGAGGTGTTGATCATGGCGCATCACGAGCGCACCGACGCCCGGTCGTTGGCCGACTCGACGGCGAGCTGGCTGCGCGAGCGCGGTCATGCGGCCTGGATGCTGCCCGATGACGCAGCCACGTCGCAGCTCGATCACCTCGGCGCCGATCGGTCGCCCACGGAAGCCGACCTCGTGGTCTGCCTGGGCGGCGACGGAACGATGCTGCGCGCGGTGCGGCTGCTCGACGGTGCACCGGTGCCGATGCTGGGTGTCAACTTCGGGCGGCTCGGCTATCTCACCGAGGTCGAGGCCGACTCGATCACCGACGCGCTCGAGCGGTTCGAACGGGGCGCCGAGGCCGGGCACTGGCACCTGGACGAACGGATGATGCTGTCGGTCGTGGTCACCGACGCCGACGGTACCGAGCTCGGTAGTTGGCGAGCGCTCAACGAGGCCGTGGTCGAGAAGCGGGTGTCGGGTCAGACCGTGCACCTGCTGGTCCGAATCGACGGTGAGCCGTTCACGTCCTATGCCGCCGACGGGCTGATCGTGTCGACGCCCACCGGGTCGACCGCGTACTCGTTGTCGGCCCGCGGGCCGGTCGTGTCGCCGAAGCATCGGGCGCTGTTGGTCACGCCGGTCGCGCCTCACATGCTGTTCGACCGCAGCCTCGTGCTCGACCCCACCGAGATCGCCGAGATCGAAGTGCTGGGGGAACGAGAGGCCTCGGTCGCCGTCGACGGTCGTGCGGTCTGCAACCTGTCGAGCGGGGCCACGGTGGTGTGTACCCCGTCGGCCAGCACAGCCCGGTTCCTGCGGTTCGGAGCGCACCACTACCACCAGGTGCTCAAGGCCAAGTTCGGTCTCGCCGACCGATGAGCGTCACACCCCGCTGGTTGACTGGGCGTCGATGCTGACCGAGTTGCACATCGAGAACCTCGGGGTGATCGAGCGCGCCGCGCTCGTGCTCGATCGCGGGGTCACGGCACTGTCCGGCGAAACCGGCGCCGGCAAGACGATGCTGGTCGAGGCGATCGGTCTGCTGGTCGGCGGTCGCGCCGACGCCGCCGTCGTGCGTACCGGCGCCTCCGAGGCGCGCATCGACGGGCGGTTCGAGGTCGCGGGCCCCGATGGCCCCGACGAGATCGTGTTGAGCCGGGTGGTGCTCGCCGAGGGCCGCTCCCGGGCGTACGTCAACGGGCGCCCGGCCACGGTCACCTCCCTGGCCGAGATCACCCGCGAGCTCGTCGACCTGCACGGTCAGCACGCTCACCAGAGCCTGTTGTCGGCGCCCACGCAGCGTGCGGCGCTCGACGAGTTCGGCGGCATCGACCTCGAGCCGCTGCGCGAGGCCCGGGCCCGGCTGACCGAGCTCGACGCAGAGCTCGCCACGCTGGGCGGCGACGAGCGTGCCCGAGCTCGCGAGATCGATCTGTTGCGCTTCCAGGTCGACGAACTCGACGCGGCCGGCATCGTCGACCCCGACGAAGACCAACGGCTCGCCGACGAAGAGGCGTTGCTCGCCGATGCGGTGGCCCACCGAGAGGCGGGTGCGGCTGCGCTCGGTGTGCTGCGCGACGACGAGGCCGGCGATCCGGTGGCGGCGGCGTTGAGCGCGCTGGCCGACCGGCCGCCGTTCGCCGATCTGGTGGAGCGACTCCGTGGCATCGTTGCCGAACTCGACGACGTGGTCGGCGAGCTCCGTGGCCTCACCGAAACCATCGAAGAGCAACCCGCCCGGCTCGCCGAGATCCGTGAGCGACGCCAGTTGCTGGTCGACCTGCGGCGTAAGTACGGCAGCGACCTGGCGGAGGTGATGGCGTTCCACGCCGAGGCCGAAGACCGGCTCCGCGAGCTCGAAGACTACGACCGGCGTGCGGCCGAGCTCGACGAGCTGCGCTCCGCAGCCGTCGAACGCGAGCGGGCTGCGGCCGCGGCGGTCGGTGCGGCGCGGCGTGCGGCCGCCCCGGAGTTGGCGTCACGGGTCGAGGCCCGTCTGCGCGAGCTCGCGATGCCCAACGCCGCCATCGCGGTCGAGGTCGGTGGCCCCGACGACGGGCCGGGCGACGACGTCCGTTTCCTGTTGTCGGCCAACCCGGGGTCCCCGGGTTGG
>CAXAWD010000497.1:0-3026 GCA_963972325.1 uncultured Acidimicrobiaceae bacterium | reverse complement strand
GTGCCGGCCCACCTGCTGTCAGTGGCGAGGTACATCCCGCTACGGTCGGGGCACCATCCAACAGAGGAGCAGACCGTGAAGCGAACGATGACCGCCCTGGCGGCACTCACCCTGGTCGTCGCGGCGTGCAGCGGCGGCGACGATGCGTCATCCGACGACGCCGCCGACACCTCATCGGAGGCCACCTCCGAGTCGACCGCCGACCAGCCCGACGCCGATACGAGCGACGACACCGCCGACGGCCAGGCCCCGACCGACGAGGCATCCGACGAGATGTCCGACGCCGACACGTCCGACGAGATGTCCGACGGCGACGAGACGACCGACGAGGCATCCGACGAGCTGTCCGACGACGCCACGGTCGACGACGACGAGCCGAGCGGGCCGGAGATCCGCACGATCGACGACGTGCCCGAGCCCTGCCGCGAGGCGATGGCCAACTTCCTCCGTGAGATCGAGCCGATCGTCGAGCCGATCGAGTGGCAGAGCGCCACGATCGCCGACTTCGAACAGATCGCTCTCCAGTTCGAGGAGAAGGCGGCCGACTTCGAGACCGCGAGTGTCGAGATCGGTTGCGACGACCTCAACTTCGCCGACGACGACTCGAGCGAGATCCTGATCGACTTCGCTCAGATCGAGGCCCCGGGCGCGGTCGGTTTCCTCGAGTTCCTGGAGGAACTGAGTACCGGCTTGCCCACCGTCGTCGACGACCCCGCCACGGACGACATCGCCACCTGCCAGGACGCCATCGACTTCCTCCAGGGATTGATCGACGCGTACGACTCGATCGAGTCGGTGCCGGCGTCGGAGCTGTTGAAGATCCCGAGCATCGCCAACCTGTACGGCGACTGCACGGTCGAGCAGCTCGAGTTCTTCGACAACCCCGAACTCGCGGAGTTCATGGGCGGCTGACGCTCAACGGGTCGGCTCGAGCCTGACGTGGCGCCCGAGCGTCCGGTGCCACTTGTTCGCCGGGAGCTCCGGGTGCAGCGCGGCCATGCCGATCCCGAACTTGCTGATGCGCGACGGGCGTACGCCGAACGACCACAGCAGGTGGTCGACCTCACCGGCCGTGCCCGGCGACTTCGTCTCGACCACCACCTCGCTACCGACGCCGACACGGAAGCCCGAGCCGTCGGTGCAGCACAGGTCGGTGTCGATGGTGGCGCGTGCGGCACCCAACACGAGCGTGCTGCGCCGATACGCCGTCGTGAGGACGGGCCGGAGCGAGTCGAGATGCGGGCGTACCACGGCGAACCGTGACAGGAACGGCCGGTGGCCGGTGGCGCCGATCCCACCGATCGCGCACACGTCGGCGTCGGACGGTGCCCACACTTCACGGTGTTTGACGTTGCGGCCACAGCGGTCACGGGTCTTGACCTCGAGCCACGCCTGGTCGGCATCGAGGTAGCGCCGCACCCGAACCTTGAACCGATCCGGCCGCGATCGCGCCGCGCCGAGGTAGGAGTCGAAGTCCGGAGTGTCGTAGTAGGTCGACTCGTAGCCGAACTCGCGGCGACCGTCGATCTCGAGCGCACGAACGTCGTCGCCGAGCGCGTCGACCACCCGTTCGAGCACATCGGTGCCGACGAGGTACTTGCGGTCGGTCCGGACCCGGAGCGCGGCCCGGTCGTCGAGGTCCGCGAGCCCGATCGGGAGCAGGTCGGCGAGCAGCATCGAGGTCGGTCGGGTTGCGATGTCGACCGCGGTCACCGGCCCACTCCGATGCGGGTGTGGTCGGCCGACCCCGCGCCGTCGACGGCGGGATCGATCTGCTCGGCCGGGCCTCCCGGGCGGAGCCGGAACCTGGTGTCGACGACCGTGGTGTCGGTGACGAGATCGACCTTCTTCACCGTCACGTGATGCACCTCGGCGCCGAGCAGCCGCTCCAGCCGGGCGATCAGTTGGCGTTCGTCGGTGTATGCCCGATCGAGCGTCACGACCTGCTGGCGGTAGTCGGCGAACAGCCGGGGGTGGTCACCGACGAACACGGCGGCGATGATCGCTCCCATCAATGCGGCGGTGAGCCATGCCGGATCGACGGAGAAGCCACCGAGCAGGCCGAGCGCGAGGGCTGCGAAGTAGTAGGCGACCTCGGACTGTTCCATCTCGGCGGAGCGGAGTCGGATGATCGACAGCACACCGAACAGGCCGAGCCCCAGGCCGGCGCTGATCTCGGCGGATGCGAGCGCCTGGGTGACACCGAGCACGCCGATGTTGATGCCGAGCAGTGCGACGACCATGTGCCGGTGCCGGTGCCGGGGGAAGTACAGCCCGAACACGAGGATCGAGATCGCGACGAGGTCGGCGGCGAAGAGTGCGGCGAGTGGCATGGGTCTGCTCCAAAAGGTGCGGATTCGGGGTTCGGTCGGTGTTCATGTGGACGTCGGCCGGTGTTCGGTCGGCGTTCGACCATCAGATGTATTCGCCGAAGGTAAGAGCAGCTCCAGACCGTCGTCTGTGCTCTCAGCCGGCGCTCAGGTCGCTCTTGCCCGGCCCTCACCCGCCCTGGACGGCGTCGTCGGTCAGACGGTGACGACCCGATTGCGGCCTTGGGTCTTCGCCAGGTACATCGCACGGTCGGCGGCCGCGACGACCTGATCGATCTCACTGCCGGGGGCCGCGTCGGTCGCCACCTCGCTGCCGGCGATGCCGATGCTGATCGTGATCGCCGTGCGGTCCCACTGCCACGCCTCGACGGCGTGCCGATAGCGCTCGCCGAGCCGAGCGGCACCGTCGGTATCGGTGTCGGTCAGGATCGCGACGAACTCTTCACCGCCCCAGCGACCGACCAGGTCGCTGGCACGGGTCTCGTTGCGCAGGATGTCGCTGAGGGTGCGCAACGCCCGGTCTCCGGCCGCGTGGCCGAACGTGTCGTTGAACTGCTTGAAGCCGTCGACATCGATCATCGCGACCGCGTAGGTGGTGCCGTGACGACGACCGCGTTCGATCTCTTCGGCGAGACGCTCGAGCAGGGCACGTCGGTTGGGCAGCCCGGTGAGTTCGTCGGTGACGCTCTGCCGGGA
>CAXAWD010000496.1:0-3036 GCA_963972325.1 uncultured Acidimicrobiaceae bacterium | reverse complement strand
CTGACCGTCGACGCCGACAACTCGATCCGAGCGGCCTGGCCCGACGGATCACCGGCCTCGCTCGAGCAGATCGAAGCCCGTCACGGCGCGCGACTGGCAGCCGAGCGAGGCATCCGCGCCGTGCCCGAGCTCGTCGACCGAGGGTCGCCCGTCGATGTCGCCGCCGCGCTCCCCCACGATCTCGCCGACGGCGGGTTGCGACGACTCGCGGGCATCACCTACGACCAGGTGCGTGGCTCGGGCTTCCGCGACATGCACGGCCTGTTCGCGGACGACCCGGATCTCGGACCGTCGCTCCAGGCGCAGATGTTCGCGTTCGCCGGCCTCGGGGCACTCGCCGCGCTCCCCCGACCGCTGGCCCAGATCATCGACGATCCCGCCGACTTCCGCGTCGTCGCCGCTGCCACGTTCTCGGGTCTCGATTCGTGGTCGGCGATCGATTCACCGGGCGGTGAGGGCACCCGCGACAAGTTCGCGGCGCGACTCGCCGGGTCCCTCCTCTCGCACGGCTCAGCGCTGGTGTCGACGATGCTCGCCCCGTCGTACCCGCTCGGCAAGGCCACGAAGAACCCGGATCTCCTGGCGTCGCTGCGCTCGGCATCGGGACGGATGCGCGTACCCCAGGCACCGATGAACTCGGTCGGCGCCTGCGCGTCGAGCCTGATCTCACTGGCCGATGCAGCGCCGCAGATGCTGACCGACTACCCGGGCGCGCGGCCGCCGCGCCTGATCATCTGGACGTCGGCCGACGCCGCCACGCTGCCGTCCTGGCAGGTGCTCGAAGGCTTCGGGCCGGCGGCGCTGGTCACCACCGACAAGGTCGCCACCCGGAACGCCGACCGCGACCCGGCCGACCACCGCAGCGTGGCCGACTCACTCGCTCCGTTCGACGTCGACGCATGCGGCACCGTGGTCGGCGACGGCGCGTCGGGGCTGGTGGTCACCACCCTGGACGTGGCACTGCGCCACCGACTCGACATCACGTCGATCATCGCCGGTTGGGGCCAGAGCGGCGAGACGGGCGGCAAGGCGCACTTCGCCGGTGTCGGATTCGGCGGCGAGAACGCCTTGATCCAGGCGTTCGCGATCGCACACGAGGCCCACGGGTACGGGGTCTCCGACTTCGGCTATCTCGCGGCGCACGCCACCGGCACCCGGACCAACTCGCGCACCGACCTCACGTCGGTCGGCACCGCCAGGGCGATCGCCGCCGAGCGAGCCGGTGGAACCGTGCCGACGATGCGGATCGGCACCCCCAAGGCGATCGGTGACGGCCACACGATGGGCGACGCGGGCCTCAAGGAGGTCGCCCAGGCGCTCCGGTACGTGATGGGCGAGACCGCCGTCGGACTGCCGACGCTCCGAAACGTCGACCCCGACCTCGGCCCGCTCGCCGACCAGTACGAGCTCAGCGGTGCCACGGTGCCGGGCGACGCCGACGGCGGCGCGATCTGTGCCACGCAGGGATTCGGCGGGTACGACGGCGCGGTCGCCCTCCGCGGCGCCAACCCCGACTCGATCTCCCGCTACGACTGCGACGCGGCCGACCTCGCCGCGTACCTCGAACAGTGGCCGGAGATCCGGCGCGAACGCGAACGCCGCGAGCTCGTCAGCCGGACGTCCCGGGGCGACACGCTGCGCCTCGGACTCGAACACCGCTGGCCCGGCGCCGGCTGAGCATCGCCGACCGCGGCCGCCGCTCGGGCCGCCACTCAGGCGGACGCGTCGGAGCGCGGGGCGCTCAGCGCGGCGACCACGGCCGGGGAGGCTTCGCCCACCGGGTCGTCCGCGACGTCGATCCACTGCACGCGAGGGTCACGTCCGAACCAGCGCAGTTGCCGGACGGCGAACTGTCGGGTGCGCACGACCACCTGCTCGACGGCTTCGTCGAGCGAACACTCACCGTCGAGATGTGCGAGGAGTTCCTTGTAGCCGAGCGCCTGCCGGGCGGTCCGCGACAGGCCGCGTCGTGCGAGCGCCTCGACCTCACCGAGCAGGCCTTCGTCCATCATGTGGTGCACCCGGATCTCGATGCGCTCGGCGAGTACCGACCGATCCCACCGGAGGCCGATCTGAACGATCGGTGAGACGGGGTAGGCGTCCAGGCCGGGCCCGAACGAACTGAACGGACGCCCGCTCCCTTCGCAAACCTCGAGCGCACGGACGACCCGACGCTCGTTGGTGGGCTCCATCCGGGAGGCGGCGACCGGGTCGAGTTCGACCAGCCGGGCGTGCAACGCCGGCGCACCCCGGTCGGCGACCTCGTCGAGCAGGCGGGAGCGGATGTCGGGCCACTCCCCCGGCAACTCCAGGTCGTCGATCACGGCCCGGTGGTACAGCCCGGTGCCGCCGACGAGCAGTGCCCGGCCGTTGCGCGCGGCGATGTCGGCCACCGCATCGCGATACGCCCGCTGGAACTCGGCGACCGCGAAGTCGACGTCGGGGTCGACGAGGTCGATCAGGTGGTGGCGCACCGCTGCACGGTCGGACGCCGACGGTTTCGCGGTGCCGATGTCCATCGAGCGGTACACCTGCATCGAATCGACCGACACGAGTTCGGTGCCTGCCACCTGCAGGGCCGCGGCCATCGCCACCGACGACTTGCCGGACGCCGTCGGCCCCACGACCGCGACGCGCACGATGTCGTGCCCGCTCACGCGACCAGCCGATCGACCATCGCCGCGACCGCCTCGGCAACCGCGTCGGGCTCGGTGACCGGCCAGAGGTGATGTGCCCCGTCGACGACCGTGACCGGCCAACCGCGCCGTCGGGCCTCGTCGGCATCGGCCGCGTAGCCGTCGCCGAGACCGACGAAGCCGCACGGGCCGTCGAACCACGGGGCCGGGATCGGCTGGGCGAAGATCGCCCGCCCGAGGCGCGGGCACCCGCTCGCGAACACGGTTCGTTGCACCGCGTCGGGGATCAGCTCGGCGATCGCATCCGGCCACCACTCGGGCCACGGAGGCAGGAGCCCGGCGGCGACCGGCAGTCGGTCGAGGAACTCGGCGAACTCCGGCTGCGCGTCGGGCGCCACCC
>CAXAWD010000495.1:0-3047 GCA_963972325.1 uncultured Acidimicrobiaceae bacterium | reverse complement strand
CACCGGTGGCATCGGTTTCGACCACCCCGAACGCGGAGGGGTCGTCGACGGCGGTCAGGTGCAGCGTCGCATCGCCACCGAACGACCGGTGGGCCTCGACGAGCTCGCGGAAATCGAGGTCGCCGACGACGTCACCGTTGGCGACGAGAAAGCTGCCGCGCACGCCGGCCGACCTGGCTGCGAATCCGATCGCTCCACCCGTGTCGAGCGGTTCGGGCTCGACGGCGTAGTGAACACGGACGTCTCCGAACGCACCGTCGGGGAAAGCACCCTGGAACGGTTCGGGTTTGAATCCGAGCGCCAGAACCACATCGGTCACGCCGGCGGCAGCGAGCCGATCGACGAGATGGACGATCATCGGCCGGTCGAGGACCGGCAGCATCGGTTTCGGGACGTCGTTCGTGAGTGGACGCAGCCGTGTACCGAACCCGCCCACCAAGACGACGGCGAACATCAGCCGTCGCTGGTGTCGGTCTCTCCGTCGCCGCTGCCTTCGGTGTCGGTATCGGTGTCAGCGGGAACGGAGTCGTCGGTGTCGGCCGGAACGGAGTCGTCGGTGCCGCCGGGCAGGGTGACGTCGCCCTGCAGCAGGTCGTCGGGCAGGATCTGACCGGAGTCGATCGCGCCGAGCTGCGGGAGCTGTTGGGCCCACGGGGGCATCGTCTGCGGGGCATCCTCGGCCGTGAAGTAGACGGCGAACACCATGCCGTCGTCGTCGAGGTGGATGTTGTCCATGTTGGCGACGTACCGCGTGCCTCCGTCGGTGTCGGTGAACGAGCCCCAGGCCTTGATCGAGACTTCGGCGTCTTCACCGTCGCACTGGGTCTCGCCCTCGATGAACTCGGTGCCGCTGACCGTCGGCGCCTGGCCGAGGTAGTTCGGGTTCGGCCCGTAGATGGCCTCGTTCGGGAACGTGATCGAGTCGTCGTCGATCTCGACCTCGTACGTGTCGAGGAACACGCCGATCACGGCGTTCTTGCCGACGCCGCGCGAGTTGTAGGGGTGCCAGTGGATCACGCCGTCGTCGTGGCTGTGGATCCCCGACCGGACGAAGTTGATGTTGGTGAACTGGCCGTTCGCATCGCGCTCTTCGAGGTCGCCGTTGAGCTGCACCCAACCGTCGCACAGGTAGAAGCCGTAGGCCGCGTGCCAGTGGTCGTTGATGGTCGGCTCGGACGCATCGGCCGCCGGCAGGGTCTGGCGGGAGTAGACGATCAGGGCCAGGCCCAGGATCAGCGTGGCCGCCACGGCGAGCGGGAAGATGGTGCCGCCCTGGAAGCGGACCTTCTTACCCTTGCCCTTGGTTGCCAGCTTGGCGGCCTTCTTGGTCGACGAGGAGGTACTTGCCACGGCTGGCAGGCTATCGGCCGGACGGCGCCATCTTGTGGCAGTCACCCGCGAGGGGCAATGACCCCCATGAGCTGGGCATACGCAGCGCCGACCGCTCGTGGCGAGGCTTCTGCGACCGCCCAGCGTCGGCCGGCGGCGCCGTGCGAAGCGGCCAGACCGGGGTCGTCGACCAGGCCACGGATCGCCGCCACGAAGGCGTCGATGTCGTCGGGAGGCACCGCCACGCCGGCGCCCGACGCCGCCAACAGGCGCGGGATCTCGGTGTCGGCATCGATGGATGCGACGACCGGCCGGCCGGCGGCGAGACTCGAATACGTCTTCGACGGCACGCTCACGTCGCCGAGCCCGGTGCGCAGCGGCACGACGTGCACGTCACCGCTCGCGAGCACCTCCGGTAGCCGCTCGACCGGCTGGTAGCCCGCGAATCGCAGATTCTCGACGTCGGCACCCGACGCCTCGAGCTGCGAACGGGCGGCGCCGTCGCCGTTGACCACGAACGTGAGGTCGGGGCACCGGCGGGCCGCCTCGACCACGAGATCGAGCGACTGCGAGAACCCGACGTTGCCCGCGTACAGCACGACGGGTTCGTCACCGATACCCAACTCGGCCCGATACGAGGTGATCCGCTCACCGGGCCGGATCACCTCGGTGTCGACGAAGTTGGTGATGACGTGCACACGGTCCCGTTTCGACGCCGTCATCTTGTCGGCCACGTTGCGGCGCAAATCCTCGCTCAGCACGGTGACGGCGTCCGCCCGGTGATACGCGAAGCGCTCCAACGCCTCGGCGGCCGCGATGATGCGACGGTTGGTGATCGCCCCGGTTCGCACCGCTGCGTCGGGGAACACATCCTGAATGTTGAACACGAGCGGGGCCCGCCGGAGCAGGCCGACGAGCCACCCGGTCGGACCGAGCGTCAGCGGCGGCGACATCGCGAACACGACGTCGACCCGGCGGAACCATCCACCCGCCCGCAACCCGGCGACGCCGGCGAGGGCCGAGAACCCGACGAACCCGATCGCCCGACGGAGCAGGTTCGACTTGTCGGCGCCCGGGAACGGGTTCACCCGCGTGATCGACCCCCACGACGTGGTCTCGGTGCGGGTCCAGCGGCCGCCCCAACCGGGCGCGATCGTATGGTCGGCGTACCAGGGCAGCGACGTCACGACGTGCAGTTCGTGGCCCAGGTCGACCAATTCGTGCACGATCCGCGTCATCACGGTGCCCGTCGGTGCCGTGTCGGGCTCGAAATGGGGGCACAGCACGACGATGTTCACGACGTCGCCTTCCGGTACGCGTCGGAGATCGCGGCCCCCGACGACTCGATCGTGAACAGCCCGCGGCGGCGACGTCCGCGTTCCACCAGCGTGTCGCGGGTCCGCCGTACCTCGGCCAGCGCCTCGGCCCACGCGGCACCGTTCGGCTCGGCGACCACGACACCGGCGTCACCGACCACCTCGACGAGCGCATCGGCCGAGCTGCACACCACGGGGGTGTCGAGCGCCATCGCCTCGACCACCGGGGCGCCGAACCCCTCGAATTCGCTCGGAAACAGGAGCGCGTCGGCAGCGGCGAGCAACGCATCACGATCGTCGTGCGGGACCCGGCCGGGGCGGATCACGCGCCCGCGTTGCGAACTCGCCTCGATCGCCGACGCCAGCCCCGCCTCGGCCGACCCGGAGCCGCCGATCAGCACG
>CAXAWD010000494.1:0-3057 GCA_963972325.1 uncultured Acidimicrobiaceae bacterium | reverse complement strand
TTGTAGTAGGCGACGCCGAGGGTGCCGGGCCGCTGGAAGATGTGGAACAACTTGCCGAACGGGATGTACATCAGCCCCAAGATGACCGTGATCGCGTGCAGCGTGTTGAGCGCAGCGTAGAACCGGCCCTCGAGCCACAGACTCGACGCCGTGAGGAACAGTCCGGTCACGGACACGGCGAACAGCCCGGCGAGCGCGAGCCAGTCGCCACTCCGCTCGATCGCGAGTGCGCCCGGGTCGTTGAGCCGTCGTCGGAGGAAGATGAACACGCCGCCGAGCACCAGCACCGCGGCGATGTCGAGGCCGTGGTACAGCAGCCAGCCTTCGATGCTCTCGGCGTCGAACTTCAGCGTGCCGACCCGGGAGAGGTATACCTGGTAGCGGTCACCCTGCTGCCCGACGCTCTCGAAGTGGAGCAGCCCCAGCGTCAGCGGGAACGTGATCAGTACCGCCAGGATGCATCCCCAGAAGACGAGCTGGTGGGCGAGCCATCGGGTGGTCGAGCGCCGCCGGATGAATCCCTGGGTGAGCAGGTTCGTCGTGGCCAACGCCGGGAGCGCAGCGAGGTTGCGTGACGTCCCGGACCGGAAGGATTCCCAACCGCGGCGATTGAGCATGCGTGTCGGGGGCCGTTGCAGCCAGACGGTGTAGCGGTAGGCCACACCGAACACCATGAAGATCACGCCGAACAGGTAGCCGATCAGCGCGGCGTCGAACCAGACGAGGCCGTCGCTGCCGATGAACGTGATGGCGACCGTCACAGCGACGCCCAAGAGCCCCCACGTGACTCCGCGGCGGTCGAGGCCGGCTCGATGCTCCGGAGCCGAACGGTGGTGTGGCGCAGGCGGCGAGGTCACCGCGCGCTCCGGCTGCGAACGTGGGTGTGCCGGGGCGCGAGCCCCAGTCGTTCGGTCGACGATGTCGAGTTGGCCCCCATCTGACGTCTCGCCCCTCCCAATATCTTCACTGCCCACTGTACATATCCGGCGAGGGTCGGATTCACGGCGGTCTCCGCCGCCTCGGGCAGGCGGTGATCCGGTTGTGTCGGTGTTCGATGCGCGCCGACGAGGGCCTACCATCGGCCCGATGGGTTGGCCGCTCCTGTCGCGTGAACGGGAACTCGACCGGGTGGTGCACCTGCTGGAGCACGGTTCCGCCGTCGTCGTGCAGGGTCCGGTGGGTGTGGGCAAGTCGACCCTGCTCGCGGAAGCGATCGACCGGTGCGGCGTGCCCGACCGTTCGGTGATCTGGGCCCACGCCACCGACTCGACCGCCACGATCCCCTTGAGTCCGTTCGCCGGCTTGCTCCCGGCAACGCCATCGGCGGACCCGCTCGTCATGCTGCGATCGGTTCTGGCCGCGATCGAGGCGCGCAGCGACGCCGACGACGTGCTCGTCGCGATCGACGACGTCCAGCTGCTCGACGATGCTTCGCTGAGCCTCGTCGGGCTCCTGCTGGCTCGGTCGCGGGGACGCGTCGCCATGACCTTGCGCACCGGTGAGGGCATCGGCGCCTCGGTCCGTTCGCTCACCCGCCACCCCCGGGTCGAGCGGGTCGAGGTCGGGCCGCTCGACCGCGAGGCCACGGCCGCCGTGCTTCGCGAGGTGATGGGTCCGGTCCATGTCGATCTCGAGGACGAGATCTGGGAGGTGTCCCGCGGCAACCCGCTGCTCGTCCGTGAGCTGGTCGAACATCCTGCCGGTCGCTTCGAGCCCGGTGCCGCCGGGGAATGGGTGCGCGTCGGACCGCTCGTCACACCGGGGCTGACCGACCTCGTGCGCGAGCGGATGGCTCTGGTCGGCGCCGACGAGCGCGCGGCGCTGGAGATCGTCGCCGTCGCCGCGCCCGTGCCCTATGCCATCGTGGAGGCAGCCCTCGGTTCGGACGTGCTGGGCAGGCTGGAGAACGACGGGTTCGTGACGGTCGCCGGCAGCGGGGACGACGCCGTCGTCCGGCCGGCGCACCCGATCCATGGCGAAATCCTCGCTGCGCACACGTCCGACCGGCGTCGGCGCGACGCGTACGGTCGTGCCGCTGCGGTGGCGGCGGAGTTCCGGGCGTTGATCGACCCACTTCGGGTGGCCGTCTGGCAACTGCGAAGCGGCGACGTGCACGACCCGACGTTGGCGATCGAGGGTGCGATGCTCGCGTTGGGTCGACACGACGCCCCGCTGGCCGAGGCGTTGCTGGCGCCGCTGTGGGCCGAGCGTCGGACGCCGAGCGTCGCGGTCCCGTTGGGGCGGGCGCTCGCCCTACAGGGGCGGCCCGAAGAAGCCGAGAAGGTGTTCGCGGAGCCGATCGCGGCCGACGACTCGGAACGCACCGAACTCGCGTCGGCACGAGCGTTCAACTTGGCGTTCGGGCTGGGACGTGCCGGTGACGCGATCGGGCATCTCGCCGAGGTCGGAGCGCGCCTGCCCGCCGGTTCGCTCCGCAGCCGGCTCGACGCCGAGCGCGGTGTGGTCGCCGGGCTCAGCGGCGACTTCCAGTTGGCGATCGATGCAGCGGAGGCGGCGCTCGACGCGGATGCGAGCGAGGTCACCCGCGCCTCGGCCCACGTGAGCCTCACGTTGGCGCACGCGATGCTCGCTCACTGCGACGGATTCGACCGACTGGTCGAGGAGGGCATCGCGTCCACCACGGCCACGCGCGACCAGCTTCCGTTCGCTCGTGCGCAAGTGCTGATCATGCATGCCCACGCGCTGATGGCAGCGGGGCGCTTCGACGATGCGGCCGACCTCGCGGAGGCCGAGATCGCGGCGATGGGCGCCGACGAACCGACGCTCGTCCCGTGGCTCGGAACGCTCGCGATCGCGTTCGGTCAGCAGGGCCGCGTCGTCGAAGCGCTCGAGGCCGCACGGAGGGAGCGCCGGGCTGTGCTCGACGCCGACACGTTTGCTTTGGCCGACCAGGCGTACGCGCTCGAGCGCTGGTGCGAGACGCTCGCCGACCCCTCGTCGACGCCGGCTCCGGAGACGGAACGGCCCGCAGCCGGCAGTGCCGACGTGCGGGCGGCGGTGTGGGTCGGCCGGGCCGACGCCTGGGCGCTCGCCGCC
>CAXAWD010000493.1:0-3064 GCA_963972325.1 uncultured Acidimicrobiaceae bacterium | reverse complement strand
GTGGAGCTAAGGAGAATCGAACTCCTGACCTCTTCCATGCCATGGAAGCGCTCTACCAACTGAGCTATAGCCCCGAAGCGGGAGAAACGATACCTACGCCACGACGCGAAACACAACGAATCCCGTCAGTCGGTGTCGGCGGATCCGGGGCCGTCGGGGACATCGACCGAACCGTCGGCCCAGTCGACCTTCGGCACGTCCTGGTAGAGCCGCTCGATCTCGTAGAAGTCGCGGATCTCCGACAGGAACACGTGCACGATCACGTCGCCGTAGTCGATCAGCACCCACTGGTGCACGCGCGCTCCCTCGACCCGGATCGGTGACCGGCCGGTCGCCTCACGGACCTTCGCTTCGACCTCCTCGACCACGGCGTCGACGAGGCGCTTGTTGCTCGCGGACGCCACGACGAAGTACTCGGTGAGTGCCAGCACGTCGCCGACGTGCAGCACCGTGATGTCCCGCGCCTGCATCGCGTCGGCGATGTGCGCGGCCCTGATCGCGAGGTCGCGGGCTTCCTGGTCGATCACGGGCCGACGCGCCGATCGGTCGCGGTGTCAGCCGTCGTCGGCGGTCGCATCAGTCGCATCATCGTCCTGAGAGCCTGCCACGACAGACGCCGATTCACCACGGACGTGTTCGAGGAAGGTGCGGCCGAGGGTGACCTCGACATCGATTCCGTCGATCCGCACGGCGGCCGGGACCACCTCGATCTCGCCGAACAGGGGCGCGTACACCTCGCGCACCGCGCCGGAGACCTCGGGATCGGCCACCACCAACTGCGTCACATCGGGCACGTCGGTGTCGGGCAGATCGGCGACCGAAACGATGTTGGCCTGGGCGAAGAACAGCCCGTCGATCGCCCACTTGAGAACGTCGGACGAGTTCAGGTCCAGACCCTCGAGGTCGCCCTCCCCGAAGGGCGAGACGATCCGGAACACCGGGGCGTCGAGTGGGGCACCGAGCCGGCCGGGTGCGGCGGCGCCGAAGAGCATCACCATCTCTGCACGGTCGTGGGCGACCACGGCGTCGACCGATCCCGACACTCCGACGTACGGCGCCAAAAGTTGGCTCGCGACGCGTTCGGAGTCGATCGGGCGGAAGCTCAACGCCCGGAAGTCGACGGCGGCCCCGAACAACCGGTCGGAGAACTGCTCGAGGTCGGTCGGTGTGGGGACATCTCGATCGGATGCGATCGGGGCGACCGATCCGATGCCGGCGCCGACCCGGTCGGCGACCGCCTGCCACACTGCGGCGCGGGCCGGCTCGTACGACCAGTCGGCGATCGCGGGGTCGGTGGCGGTGATCGCTCGAGCGGCGCCCGGCGATGTCAGGGTGACGTTTCCGGCCTCCCATCGCTCCTCGGTCGAGGCATCGGCGAACGAGATCGGCAGCAGAGCCGGTAGGTCACCGAGCGGCGACAACAACTGCGAGAACCGCGGCGGATCGACGATCTCGACCACGTCGAACGACAGGCCGGTCAGCCGCTCGGCGGCAGCGAGGAACTCCTGGGCCCCGCCGACTTCGTACACGGCGGCCAGCGGCGACAGGGTGTCGAACGTGCCCGACGCGGCGTCGGCGGTGGCCGCCAGGCCGACGATGCTCCCACCGACCCCGTCCGGCTCGAGGATCCACACGGCGGCCGACGTGAGCCGCTCCTCGTCGTCGATCACGCCGACCAGGGCGGTGGACGTGAACGGCAACCGCTGCGACGCCAGCGCGTCGCGCTGACCTTCGGCCTGACGCCCGACCGTCGAGTCGCTCAGCGACCGCACGCCCGACACGCCGAGCACAGCGGCCGCGGCCAGTCCGAGCACCGCCGCGGCGAAGGCCAGCGCCGTGCTGCGGGTCCGTCGCTCCTTGATCGCGGTCATCCGGTCTGATCCTCGCCGTAGAGACCGCGCTCGCGGACCACGTCGAGCACGTCGTCGGTCACCAGGTAGTCGAGCGGTCGCCCGTCGATCCAGCGCGACCGGAGATCGGTGCTCGACACCTCCAGGCGCGGCACCTCGACGCGAATCCAGTCGATGTCGGGGTCGAGACGGACCGGCTCCCCCGGTCGGTCGACGACCACGAGTCGGGATCGTTCGACGACCTCGTCGGCGCGGGTCCAGGTACGGATCCCGGCCGCGGCGTCGTCGCCGAGCACCACGAACAGTTCGGCACCGGGGAACTCGGATTCCAGCGTGGCGATCGTGTCGGCGGTGTACGAATGACCGCCGGCACGGATCTCGTGGTCACCGGCCACCAACCGTGGCACGTCGGCCACCGCTGCTTCGACCATGGCGAGCCGGTCGAGCGCCGGCGTGATCTCGCGGGTCCCCAGCTTCTGCCAGGGTTCGTTGTTGACCATCAGGATCACCCGATCGAGGTCGAGGGCGTGACCGACGTTGATCGCCGTGACGAGGTGGCCGACGTGCGGCGGATCGAAGGTACCGCCGAAGACCCCGATACGCAGGGGTTTCGCGGGAGCCGGCTGCACGAGCGCCAGTGTAGGCCGTCGGGCGCGCTCGCGATCGAACAACCCGATTCCCGGGTGCTTGACAGGTTTGTTACAGTGGAAAGCCGGTCAAAGCCCGCACGGTACGAAATGGTTGACATTTCGCCGGAACGGGAACACTTTGTTCGGACGATGCGTTGTCACATGCATCCGACGAGCCGTGTCGGCCCGCAAGAACTCTGAAACCCCCACATCCGAGCACGTGCCAGACGGCACAACTCTGCCCGGAAGAAATCACCACCACGAATGGTTGTAACGAACAATGAATGACTCCATCGGTCTGTACCTGAACGATATCGGCAAAGTGCCACTTCTCACCGCCGAAGACGAGCGCGAGCTCTCCCGCATCATCGAAGCCGGCCGTGAGGCCGCCGAACTCCTCGAGAACGGCAAGCGCAGCGCCGACCTCAAGGCAAAGGTCGCCGCAGCGGCCGACGCCAAGGATCGGTTCATCCGCGCCAACCTGCGTCTGGTCGTCTCGATCGCCCGGCGCTACCCGCTGCCTCAGGGCATGGATCTGCTCGACCTGATCCAGGAGGGCAACCTCGGCCTGATGCACGCCGTCGA
>CAXAWD010000492.1:0-3082 GCA_963972325.1 uncultured Acidimicrobiaceae bacterium | reverse complement strand
AGCCGGAGGTGGCCGCTTGACTGGCGGATCGGTCTTCCACCACCTCGAAGGCCACGACCGCAGCTGACCGGACGCCGGCCCGACACCGGGGCCGTCCTAACCTGTGGGGCCATGTTGACGATGAAGCGCGAACGCATCGACGAGTGGGTGGCGAGAGAGTTTCCGGGCGAGACGGTCCGGAGCCACCTCCTCGCCAGCCAGTTCTCGCCGCAATACTCCGCCCCGACGAGCCACACGATCTCATCAGGCGACTTCGGTGATCGAGATCGGGTCGAGTTCGTCGAGTCGTTGGAACTCGACCCGGAGAAGAAGGTCAACTCCCAGGTGCAGTTCAGCGTCTACGCCCTCACCGACCGGCAGTTGTGCATCGCCACCCGCGGAGGTTTCCGGGAGCGCCCGAAGGAACTGCTCCACGCCGGGCCGCTCGACGGGCTCACGGTCCATTGGTACGACGGTCGCGTCGAGGCCGGCAACCAGTTCCGTCACTTCGTGTTCGTCTTCGCCGACGGCACGTGGCGGGCCGATCGAACCGGGATCAAGTCCATGGGCCGGGAGTCCAAGGGCAACAACGCCCACCACTTCACCGAGGCGCTGGGCCCCACCGCCGTCGAGGTGACCTGACCCGCGGGGTCGTCGCCGGTTGGCTCGCGAACCGGGTTGCTCACATCTGATCGGGCTGCGAGGTGACCGTCAGATGGGTCGCGAGTCGTTCGATGGTGTCGGCGAGCTCGGTCGGTTCGACGACCTCGACCGGGGCGGTGAGTGCGATGCGGGCGACGGTCATGGCGAGCCGGCCGAGGTCCTCACTGCGGATCCGGATCAGACACGACGCCGGGCCCGCCTGCTCGATCGTGTGGTCCACCCATCGCAGTACGTCGTCGAGGTCGGCGAGTGGTGCCTTGACGACGATCGTCGCTTCGTCCTGACGAGGTGTGCCGAGCGTCGCTGCGAGGTAGGTGGCCGCGTCGCCTCCCGGGATGTCGCGTGGGGTGAAGCGACCGCCGGCGAGCCGCGGTTCGCGGAGTCGGTCGAGCCGGAAGGTGCGCCAGTCGTTGCGGCGTAGATCCCACGCCACGAGGTACCAGCGGCGGCCGGCGGCGACGAGTTGGTACGGCTCGACCAACCGGCTGCTGTCGTGGTCGTCACGGCGTCGGTAGTCGAAGCGCACCTCCTCCCGGTCTCGACAGGCCACGGCGAGCACGCTCAGCGCGTCGGCGTCGACCACGTGCCCGTCGGCCGCCCAGCGCATCGACGAGATGCTCGTCTGGAGTGCTGATACCCGACGGCGGAGCCGATCCGGCAGCAGTTGCTCGATCTTCGTCAGGGCTCGCAGCGACGACTCGTCCATGCCGGCGACGGCAGCGCCGGCGGCGGAGCGCAACCCGACGGCGACGGCCACGGCCTCGTCGTCGTCGAGCACCAGCGGTGGCAGATGCGCACCGGTCGCGAGGCGGTAGCCGCCGTCGCTTCCCGTCGTGGCGTCGACGGGATAGCCGAGGTCGCGCAGCCGATCGATGTCGCGCCGCACCGTCCGCTCCGTGACCTCGAGGCGCTCGGCGAGCTCGGCGCCGCGCCACAGACGATGGGTCTGGAGCAGCGACAGCAACTGCAGCGCTCGTCCGGTGGGGTCGTTCGGCATGCCCCCAGTCTGTCAGCATTGCGGACCGATTCTGTCCGCAATGGTTCCTACGGTGGTACTCGACCAGTCAACGAACCCACAGAAGGACAGACGAACCAGTGTCGAACCCCACCGAATTCCCCGAACCCACGATGATCTCCGTCAACGGAGTGCAACTCGAAGTCTTCGAGGCCGGCCGGGAGCACGCCGGCAATCCGATCGTGCTGTGCCACGGCTGGCCGGAACACGCCTACTCGTGGCGCCATCAGATGCCGGCCCTCGCCGCTGCCGGCTACCACGTCATCGTCCCGAACCAGCGGGGGTACGGCAACTCGTCACGTCCGACCGACGTGTCCGACTACGACATCGAGCACCTCACCGGTGACCTCGTCGGCCTGCTCGACCATTTCGGCTACGACGACGCCACGTTCATCGGCCACGACTGGGGAGCGATGGTCGTGTGGTGGCTGACGATGCTCCACCCGAGCCGCGTGCAACGGCTGATCAACCTGAGCGTGCCCTACCAGGTGCGCGGCGACCAGCCCTGGATCGAGTGGATGGACGCCGTGTTCGGCGTCGACTTCTACTTCGTCCACTTCAATCGGCAGCCGGGTGTCGCCGACGCCGTCATGGACGAGAACGCGGCTCGGTTCCTCCGCAACATGTACCGGAAGAACCTGCCGCTCGTCCCGCCCGAGCCGGGCATGATGATGATCAACCTGGCCAGGGCCGAGGCTCCGGCCGGCGACCCGGTGATGAGCGACGACGACCTGGCCGTGTTCGTCTCGGCGTTCGAGTCGACGGGGTTCACCGGCAGCATCAACTGGTACCGGAACCTCGATCGCAACTGGCACCTGCTGGCCGACGTCGACCCGATCATCCAGCAGCCCGCGCTCATGATCTACGGCGACCGGGACATGGTCGCGAAGCTCGAGAACCTGAGCGACTTCGTGCCGAACGTGGACGTGGTCGACCTGGACTGCGGCCACTGGATCCAGCAGGAGCGGCCGGAAGAAACCACGCGCGCGATCCTGTCGTGGCTCGAGCGCCAGAGCACGTCCTCGGCCGCCTGAGGATCCGAGGAACGAGAGACGCATGCGCCATCCCGACATCACTCCGACCGCGTCCGATCACCCGGCGACGTGGAGGTTCGACTACCCGGTCCACCACGCGGAGACTCGGGGCCAGTGGCGAACGTGGCTCGAGCACAACCACACGTCGACCCGCGGCGTGTGGTTGTGCTCGTGGCGCAGCCACACCGGCCGGCCACGGTGCCCCTATCCCGAGGTCGTCGAAGAGGCGATCTGCTTCGGGTGGATCGACTCGACCTCCACCGTCCTCGACGACGACCGCGGGCTCCAGCTGATCACCCCGCGCCGGGCCAAGAGTCCGTGGTCCCGACTCAGCCGACGGCGGGCCGCCGACATGGAGCGACGCGGGCTGATGACCCCCGCCGCCTCGATC
>CAXAWD010000491.1:0-3083 GCA_963972325.1 uncultured Acidimicrobiaceae bacterium | reverse complement strand
GGCGCGAGTCGGTCCAGAACATGGCGGCGATGTCCACGGTCGACACGTTCAGGTTCTCGACCACCGCGATCGGTGGCGGTTCGGTGCGCACACCCGGGACCTCCCGCAGCGCGGCCATCACCGCGTCGGTGGCCTCCTGGGCGTCGTTCTCGTACGCGATGCCGACGACGAAACGCTGGCGGTGGTCTTCGTGGTGCGTGTGGACGACGATCACGTTCTTGTACACGTCACGATTGGGGATCACGACGAGTTCACCGTCGTACTTCATGATGCGGGTCTCACGAATGGTGATGCCCTCGACGGTGCCCGACTGGTCCATCACCTCGATCTGATCACCCGACTGAAACGGCTGGCGGAACAACAGCAGCACACCCGACAGCGTGTTCTCGAGGATGTCCTGGAACGCGAATCCCACGGCGACCGAGAAGAAGCCCAGACCGGCGAGGAGGTCGACCGGTTGCACCGACGGGAACGTGATCGCCATCGCGGCGAGCACGATCACACCGAGGAACACCCACGAGATCAGCTTGCTCATCACCCGCGCGAAGCTCGGCGTGTGGCGTCGTCGGAACGAACGATGCAGCACCCAACGGAGCCCGCGGGCGATGACCCAGCCGATGAGGATGATGATCAGCGAGGTGCCGACACGGGGGAGCGCATCGAGTGTGCTCTCCCAGAGCGACGCCGCGGACTGTTCGATCTCGGCGCCGGCGTCGTCGACCACTGTTCGGAGCATGGGGCGGGTGATACCCCCGCACCGGCGACCTCAACCGCCGCCGCTCCCGTACCCTGGGGGCGGATCGAGCAGAGGAGTGGCATGGGCCGGAGCAACACACACGTCGCGATCGACACCGTCGACGCAACCGCAGATGTCGTCGCTGACGTCGGCGACGATCTGGCCGAGCTGGCGGAGGTCGCAGTGTCGGCCGCGGCGGTGACCGGCCGACTCGGTTTCAGGGCACTGCGGCGAACCATTCGGTTGATCGCCCGCCATCCACGCGAGGCGCTGATCGGCGCCGTCGTCGTGACCGTGGCCGTCGCCGCGATCAAGATGGTGCGGTCACGGTCGACGTCCCGGTCGACCACCTGACCGGTCGGTAGCGACCCGGGCGGTCAGCCGACGAGCGTGTTGGCGAAGATCTGCCAGCCGAGCGCGCTCTTGGCGACGAGGCTGAGCACGCCGTACACCTTCTCACCGTGCACGTAGTCGCCCCACTTGCCGACGCCTCGGTACTGGAGCCACTGGTTGACGGCGAAGCAGTTGAACAGGACGAAGATCGACACGAGGATGCCGTACACGAACGTGGGCGGTTGCTGGGAGCCGTCGAGGCTCAGTCCGGCGAACAGTGCCGCGGCGACCGCGATCCACGGTCCGGCGCCGGCGACCGACCCGAACCAGAACGGGGTCCACCACGTCGAGGCCCGGTCGGGAGCGTTGGCGATCTCCATGACCCACCCGAACAGGATCATCGACGCGTTCACGAACGCGATCGCGATCAGCGCCGCGATGTCGGTGATGCCGGTGATGCCGGCGATGAGCACGATCATCAGGGTGGCGCTCAGCGAGTACTCGACCCAGCGGAACCGGTTCCGGCCGTGACGGAGTTCGTCGATGTAGGTGCCGAACCCGACGGTCGCCACGACGAAATGGAACAGCGACGACAGGAACATGAACGTCGCGGTGCCCCACGCCAGCGGGATGCCACCGATGTCGGCGAGATTGCCCTCGCTGATCGGCGTGCCCGGCGGGCCGTTGGTCGAGAACGTGGTGACCGGCAACTCGAACGAGCGGTCGCCGAGTACGACCATCAACACGCCGGACACGAGGTGCAGGGCGCCCAGACCGAGGTTGAGACGGCGGAGACCGCTCGCCCGTTCGTCGGACACGGCGACTGATGTGCTGGCAGACATGTGGCGATACTGCCCCATCGCACGGGTGTTCAATCCCACCGGGCGGCAGAGGCCGGGTGGTGGTCGGGTCCACACGTTTCGCAGGCCGTACCGCCGGGTAACCCATGACCATGACGCTTTCAACGATCGACCTCACCCAGCGGCTCGACGAGCTCGAGCAGCGCCTCCCCCTGCTCCCGTCGAAATCGGTCGCCCTCGGCCGGGCGACGGTCCGCCGCACGAACGACGTCGTCGGCTCGGTGGTGTCCGACGTGGCTCGTCGTTTCGACACCGTCGTGCGTACCGCCCGCACCGGCACGAACACCACGGTTGGACAGGCGAAGTCGGCCGTCGAGCGCACCTCGAAGATGGCGCGGGCCACGGCCAAGCAGACCGTCGGCCAGGCCACGTCGCAGATGGCCTCGACAGGCTCCACGGCCCGCGAGGCGACCGGCGAGCTGCTCGACGACGCCACCGCGGCGACCGACCCCGACGCGGCCCCGCGCGGGATCGCGTACGAGGAATGGACGAAGTCCGACCTCTACGACCGTGCCCAGGCGCTCGACATCGACGGTCGCAGCAGCATGACCAAGCGTGAGCTGATCGCTGCGCTCCGCTCGGCGTGAACAACTCACGATCCGAAGGTTTGAACCGAACGAGTCGGGGAATGATCCGTCCATGAAGTTCTCCACCGGATTCCTCGTCGGCGCCGCCGCCGGCGGGTACCTGATCTACAACATGACGCCGCAACAGCGCGACCGGGTGGCGTCGACAGCGAGCACCGCCGTCGACAAGATCCGATCCAGCTCGGCCGTCGGTTCGATCACGAACAACATCGCCGACGTGGCCGGCGCCACCTCCGACCGGGTCGCCGACGTGGTCGACACCGCCGGCTCGGCGATCGCCGACACGGTGGGTCCCGACGACGGGACGACCGGCACGGCGCCGCCGATCAGCGGGCCCGGCTCCGTCTGACTCGCCCCGACGAACCCCCCATCGAATGCCCCGGACGACGAGGTCCGGGGCATTCGCAATTCCTGCTCGACGCCGGCGCGTGTTTGGTCAGTCCTGCGGGCGGGCACCGTGACGTCGTGGCATCGACACCGACCGACACCGAACTGATCGAGCTCGCTCGCTCACAGACCCACCGGGCCTACGCCCCGTACACGAAGTTCGAGACCGCAGCGGCGGTC
>CAXAWD010000490.1:0-3087 GCA_963972325.1 uncultured Acidimicrobiaceae bacterium | reverse complement strand
GCCTGCGCGGGCCGCCTCGCCGCCCGACAGCGACGAGGACGCCTGATCGAGCAGCCGGTCGGACATGCCGAGGTCGGCCGCGACGGCACCCATCCTGGCGTCGAGGTCGGCGGCGCCGAGCGCGAGCCACCGCTGGAGCGCCCGGTCGTACCGATCGGCCGAGGCGGCAGTCTCGTCGATGAGCAGCGCCGTGGCGGCGTCGAGTTCGAGTTGGGCGGCGGCCACCCCCGTTCGCCGGCGCAGGAGATCCCTGACCGTCTCGCCCGAACGGTCGGGCTCCTGACGCAACCATCCGACGTTCGCCGACGGCGGCGCCAACCGGACCTCGCCGGAATCCGGCGGCAGCTCACCGGCCGCCGTGGCGAGCAGCGTGGACTTGCCGACGCCGTTGGGGCCGACCACGCCGACCCGGTCACCGGGCGCGACGAGGAGGTCGACCGAATCGAGGATCGTGCGGGCACCGCGGCTGACGGTGACGTCGTGCAGCGAGAGGGTTGCGGACATGCGAGGACTCCAGGGACATCGAGAACGGGCCGGACTCGTCACAGGCGCATCTCCCCAGTCTGCCAGAACCGGGCCCGCCAGCCCCGCACGGTTCCTCGGATCCAGTTCCCGATCAGGTTGGGCGGTGCCGTCCCAGCGGCCAGAATCGACGGTCCCGTGAGCACCGTCACCCTCCGCCCCTGGCAGCGCGAAGCCTTCGATCGCTTTCGCGCGAGCACCGACGCCGACTTCCTCGCCGTCGCCACGCCGGGCGCCGGGAAGACCACGTTCGCACTGACGTGCGCCCGCGCCACGCTCGCCGAGGAGCAGCGCCGCCTGGTCGTCGTGGCGCCCACGAGCCACCTGAAGATCCAGTGGTCGCTCGCCGCCCACCGGATGGGCCTCCAGCTCGACCCCGACTGGGCGCCGGGCCAGGGCATCGCTCGCGACGTGCACGGCATCGTGACCACCTACCAGCAGGTGTCGATGCCGGCGTCGGCCGACGCGCTGCGTGGCCTCGCTGCGGGCGGCATGGTCATCCTCGACGAGGTGCACCACGCCGGCGACGAGCGGGCCTGGGGCGACGGCATCCGACGGGCGTTCGAACTCGCCGACAAGCGCCTGTCGCTGTCGGGTACGCCGTTCCGCAGCGACAGCGCCAAGATCCCGTTCGTCCGCTACGACGCCACCGCCGAGGGCGACCTCGCGCACTCCGACTACACGTACGGGTACGCCGACGCGCTGCGCGACGGTGGCGTCGTCCGCCCCGTCTACTTCCCTCGGGTCGACGGCCAGATGGAGTGGAGCACGCCGTCGGGCGACGTGCTGCGGGCCACGTTCAACGACGAACTCGCCCGCGACCAGGTGTCGGCCCGGCTCCGCACCGCGCTGTCGCTCGACGGCGACTGGCTGCCCACGGTGCTCGGGCAGGCCCACGACCGGTTGCGGCAGATCCGACAGGAGCAGCGCGACGCCGGCGGGCTCGCCATCGCGATCGACCAGGAGCACGCCCAGGGCATCGCCCGCCTGCTCCGCAACCGGTTCAACACGACGGCCGACGTCGTCGTCAGCGACGACCCCCAGGCGTCACGCAAGATCGCCGAGTTCGCCCAGAACGACCGGCCCTGGCTGGTCGCGGTACGCATGGTGTCGGAGGGTGTCGACATCCCGCGGCTGCGGGTCGGCGTGTACTCGACCACCACCTCGACCGAGCTGTTCTTCCGCCAGGCCGTCGGGCGCTTCGTTCGCTGGCAGACCGGCAACACGTCGCAGAAGGCGTACGTCTACGTGCCCGACGACCCGCGACTGCGCCACCACGCGTTCCAGATCGCCGAGGCGCGCCGGCACGTGCTGCGCCCACCGAGCCAGAACGACGACGATCCCGCCGACGGTACCGAACTCGATCGGCAGCAGCACGAGGACGACCTGGCCGAACAGCTGTCGCTGTTCTCGGTCGTGTCGTCCACCGCGACCGGCATCAAGTTCCACGCCGTCACCGAGTCGGGCGTGCAGATGTTCGACGACGAGCCCGAACCGCCGTCACCGGTGTTCGCCGACGACCCGGCGCTCGCGCTCGACCTGCCCGACGTGCCGACCGAGGCCGGCCTGGTGTCGTGGAGTTCGCTCAGCGTCGCCGAGCAGAAAGACGACCTGCGCACCCGCAACGCCGACCTCGCGAAACGCCTCGTCGACATCACCGGCTGGGGCCACGCGCGGGTCCAAGGCGAACTCAACCGACTCGCCGGCGTGTCGAAGGTGGCCACCGCCACGGTCGACCAGCTCGAACGACGGCTGCGCTACGGCGACAGCTGGTACCGCCGGCTGAAGCGCAGCTGACCGGGCCGGGCGACACTCAGACCCGACCACCGTCGGAGTTCGGGGACGAGCGACGATGGTTGGTTGTCACACCCATTGGGTAGACACGGACGCACCAACGACCTCGGAGGCCCCATGACAGCGATCGTCGCGAACGATCTCCACCGCCGATTCGGCGACAATGCCGCCGTCGCGGGCATCAGCCTGCAGGTCGAACCCGGCGAGATCTACGGGTTCCTCGGCCCCAACGGCGCCGGCAAGTCCACCACCGTGAAGATGCTCTGCACGCTGCTCCGGCCGAGCTCCGGCCAGGCGAACGTCGCCGGGTTCGACGTGGTCAGACAGCCCGGCGAGGTGCGACTCCGCATCGGCGTCGCACTGCAAGACTCGTCGATCGACGGCAAGCAGACCGGTCGCGAGATGTTGCGCCTCCAAGGGCAGCTCTACGGGCTGTCCGCCACCGACGTCGCACGTCGGCTCGACGACGTGATCGGCCTGGTCGACATCGGGTCGGCCATCGACGACCGCGTCGAGTCGTACTCGGGCGGCATGAAACGCCGGCTCGATCTCGCGATGTCGTTGATCCACCGCCCGCAGATCCTGTTCCTCGACGAGCCCACCACCGGGCTCGACCCCGCCAGCCGCTCGGCGGTGTGGGCCGAGGTGCGACGCCTCAACCACGAGGGCGGCATGACGATTTTCCTCACCACCCAGTACCTCGAGGAGGCCGACGAACTGGCCGACCGCGTCGGCATCATCGCCGACGGCAAGATCGAGGCCGAGGGCACC
>CAXAWD010000489.1:0-3094 GCA_963972325.1 uncultured Acidimicrobiaceae bacterium | reverse complement strand
CGCACCGAAGCTCTGGCCGGCCGAACCGGTGAACTCGATCGAGATCGTGTCGTCGGGCAGGCCGGCACCCTTCCAGACCTTGGTGACCTCGTGGCCGAGCAGCGTGCCGACCGTACGGTTGACGTTGCGGATCGGGAGCTCGATCTCGACGGCGGTGCCGTCGGTGATCGCCGGTTGTGCCTGGCGGATCAGCTCCTGGTCGAGCGCCTCGTCGAGCCCGTGGTCCTGGCCGACGACCTGGTGGAACGCCTGGTCGTACGGGTTGTCGACGATCCGGAGGATCGGGCTGATGTCGAGCCCGCTCGCCTTCCAGTGATCGACGGCCGGCTGCACGTCGAGTGCCTCGACGTGGCCGATCATCTCGTCCATCGTGCGGAACCCGAGCTGCGCCATGTACTCGCGGATCTCCTCGGCGATGTACTCGAAGAAGTTGACGACGAACTCGGGCTTGCCGCTGTAGCGCTTGCGGAGCTCGGGGTTCTGGGTAGCGACGCCGACCGGGCACGTGTCGAGGTGGCAGACGCGCATCATCACGCAGCCCGACACGACGAGCGGTGCGGTGGCGAATCCGAACTCCTCGGCACCGAGCAGCGCCGCGACGACGACGTCGCGGCCGGTCTTGAGCTGGCCGTCGGCCTGGACCACGATGCGGTCGCGCAGCCCGTTGAGGAGCAGCGTCTGCTGCGTCTCGGCGAGGCCGAGCTCCCACGGGCCGCCGGCGTGCTTGAGCGAGGTGAGCGGCGACGCACCGGTGCCACCGTCGTGACCGGAGATCAGCACCACGTCGGCCTTCGCCTTGGAGACGCCGGCCGCGACCGTGCCGACGCCCATCTCGGCGACGAGCTTGACGTGAATGCGTGCCTCGGGGCTCGCGTTCTTCAGGTCGTGGATCAGCTGCTTGAGATCCTCGATCGAGTAGATGTCGTGGTGCGGTGGCGGGCTGATCAGCCCGACGCCGGGCGTGGAATGCCGGGTCTTGGCGATCCACGGGTACACCTTGTGGCCGGGGAGCTGGCCGCCCTCGCCGGGCTTGGCGCCCTGCGCCATCTTGATCTGGATGTCGTCGGAGTTCGTGAGGTACTCGCTCGTGACACCGAAGCGCCCGGACGCCACCTGTTTGATCGACGAGCGCCGGGTCGGGTCGTAGAGCCGCTCGGGGTCTTCGCCGCCCTCACCGGTGTTCGACTTGGCCCCGAGCTGGTTCATCGCGACCGCGAGCGTCTCGTGGGCCTCGGCGGAGATCGAGCCGTACGACATCGCCCCGGTCGAGAACCGCTTCACGATCTCGCTGACCGGCTCGACCTCGTCGATCGGAACGGGGGTGCGGCCGTCGGCGAACTTGAACAGGCCACGAAGCGTCGCCAGGTTGGTCGACTGGTCGTCGACGCGCGACGTGTACTCCTTGAAGATGTCGTACCGCTTGGACCGAGTTGCGTGCTGGAGCTTGAACACGGTCTCCGGGTTGAACAGGTGGTACTCGCCCTCGCGGCGCCACTGGTATTCGCCACCCAGTTCGAGTTTGCGGTGGGCACGCTCCTCGGGTCGCCGTGGGTTGGCGATCGAGTGCCGCATCTGGATAGCGGTCGCGATCTCGTCGAGGCCGATGCCACCGAGCCGGCTCACCGTGCCGGTGAAGTACTTGTCGACGAGTTCCTCGCCGAGGCCGATCGCCTCGAAGATCTGGGCACCGGTGTACGACGCCACGGTCGACACACCCATCTTCGACATGACCTTCAACACACCCTTGCCGCAGGCCTTGATGTAGTTCTTGATCGCGGTGTGCGGGTCGATGTCGCCGAGGCCGTGCAGCCCCTGGGCGATCAGGTCTTCGATCGACTCGAACGCGAGGTACGGGTTGATCGCACCGGCGCCGTACCCGATCAGCAGCGCCATGTGGTGCACTTCGCGGGCGTCGCCGCACTCGACGACCAGACCGACCTTCGTGCGCTGCTTGGTCCGCACGAGGTGGTGGTGGACCGCGGCGGTCAGCAACAACGACGGGATCGGCGCCTCGATCGAGTCGGCGTTGCGATCGCTCAGCACGATCACGCGGGCGCCGCGCTCGATCGCCGACGTGACTTCTTCGAAGATCGCGTCGAGCGACGTGCGCAGCGAGTCGCCGCCGCCGGCCACCCGGTACAAGCCCTTGACCACGTGGGCGGCCAGGCCGGGGAACTCGCCGTCGTCGTTGGCGTGGATGATCTTGGCGAGTTCGTCGTTGTCGATGATCGGGAACGGCAGCGCCAGCTGACGGCAGCTCTCGGGCCCGGGTGCGAGCACGTTGGCCTCGGGGCCGATCGACGACGCCACCGACGTCACGACCTCTTCACGGATCGCGTCGAGCGGCGGGTTGGTGACCTGGGCGAACAGCTGGGCGAAGTAGTCGAACAGCAACCGCGGACGCTGTGACAGCACCGCGATCGGGGTGTCGGTGCCCATGGACCCCAGCGGCTCCTTGCCGTCACGGGCGGTCGGGGCGATGATCAGCTTCAGCTCTTCGTGCGTGTAGCCGAACATCTGCTGGCGACGCAGGACGCTGTCGTGGCTGAACACGATGTGTTCGCGCTCGGGCAGGTCGGCCAGGTCGACCATGCCGTCGTCGAGCCACTGCTGGTACGGGTTCTCCGCCGCCAGCTGCTTCTTGATCTCCTCGTCGTCGACGATGCGACCCTCACGGGTGTCGATCAGGAACATCTTGCCGGGCTGCAACCGACCCTTGTTGACGACCTTGGCCGGGTCGATGTCGATCACGCCGACCTCGGACGCCATCACGACGAGATCGTCGTCGGTGACCCAGTAGCGGCTCCGGCGCAGGCCGTTGCGGTCGAGCACCGCGCCGATGACCTCACCGTCGGTGAACGTGACGCTCGCGGGGCCGTCCCACGGCTCCATCACGCTGGCGTGGAACCGGTAGAACGCACGCCGGTCGGCGTCCATGTCGTCGTTGTTCTCCCACGCCTCGGGGATCATCATCAGCACGGCGTGGTGCAGCGGCCGCCCGCCGAGGTGGAGCAGTTCGAGCGCCTCGTCGAAGCGAGCCGTGTCGGATGCGCCCGGCGCGCAGATCGGGAACGCCTGGTCGAGGCCCGGCCGG
>CAXAWD010000488.1:0-3099 GCA_963972325.1 uncultured Acidimicrobiaceae bacterium | reverse complement strand
ACCACCGCAGCATCACCCGGCTCACCCGCCACCGCCATACACCGACGAGCACCAGGGGTCAGCTCGGGCTGCGGATCCGGCGAGCCGAGCTTCATGTGGCCGTCGACGCCGACGCCGACGGTGCGGGTCAGGTCGGGGGCCTCGAGTTCGATCGTCCAGCCGCCGTCGACGGTGGACGCGCTCGCGGAGATGTCGGCACCGACGGGCGTCGTCGAGATCACGGTCACCATTCGGGCCGTCGTCCCGGTGGAACGAACATGGACCACCGGTGCGGGCTCACGATGGCCGTCGTCCTCCGAGAACCACCCGAGGAACGGGTCGGTCTGTCCTTCGACGACGGCGGTGGTGCCACGATCCTGTCCGGGCAAGCGAACGCGCAACACGTGGATGTCGACGTCTCCGTCGGGGTGAAGCGCCACCACGTGATCGGCGGTCTGTGACCGGATCACGGCTCCGGGTGGCAGGTGCCACAGCTGGTCGAACGCACCCTCGGTGAGACGTGTCGCTCGATCCTGGACGACCATCACCCCGTCGTCGGGCAGCATGAGCACGCCTCGCGTGCGCGGCGCGTCGATGATGCCCTTGCCCTGCCGGGCGTAGGCGTCGTCGGTGACTTCGTCGAACCGCCAACCCGACCCGGATGCCGACCGCACGAGCGTCGCCGGCGTTCGCAGCCGCACCGCCACGTCGGGCAGCGTGAGCACGTTGTGGGCCTCCGGTCCCTGGAGCGCCGAGCGATAGTCGGCGTCGGCGTAGCCGCTGTGTCCGGAGTCGATCAGCACCTCACGCCCGTCGATCCACAGGGTGACCGACGTGTGGTCCTCGTGACCGTGGTGGTCCCGACCCGGTCCGAATCGGAGGGTCCAGTAGGTCGAGTCGGCAAGGTTGCTCCACGAGCTGCGTCCGACGACGTAACCGGCGTCGAAGACCCGGAGCGTCCCGTCGGGCGCTGTGCCCGTGGTTCCGCCCGGCACCGTGTACGCGGTCGGTGAACCGGCGGGCGTCGGGGGCTCGAGCGTGCGGAACGCGTCGCCGATCGGCGTGGTGGTGCCGTCCGGCGCGCTCATCCAGGCCAGCCAGGTGAGCAGTGCACTGCGACGCTGCGAGATCTCCGGCACGGGAGTGAGCCCACACGCCTCGATCTCGTCGGCGACCGCACCCCAGCGCTCCCAGACGAAACGGCCGTAGCCAGGCGTCTGCTCGGCGAGCACGCCGTCCGCGTCGATCATCGTCGTGATCAGCGAGGCGAATCCGGCTCGCGCCTGGTCCCTCCACGCGGCGACACCGAGATCGCAGCCGCCCATGAGCAGGCCGAGGTGCGGGTCGATCGCCTGGTTCCAATCGTCGAGACCGCCCACCACGCCCGACAGCCAGTTGGCATGTGTCCGCAGCGCGGCGTCGACGCCGGAGTGGTCGGCGACCGCGGCGACACAGGCGATCGCGGTGGTCCGCTGCCCGGCGTGCATCGGGTACCAGGCGTCGGCTGCATCCGGCCCGCCGCCCACCGGGTGGTCGGCGGCGAAGTCGAGCACGATCGCCACCGCCCGATCGAGGTACTTGCTCTCGCCCGAGCGGCGGTGCTCGCGGATCAGTTCCTCGACCCACTTGAGGCTGTAGAGCTTGCGGGCCGACCCGTCGTCGAGCGACGACCGGTTCCAGTCGATGTTGCCGCTCCCGAGGTTCACGGCGACCGACGACGACACCCGGACCGTTCCGGCGAGGAGGTCGTCGGCGTCGTTGAGGTTCATCAGCCCGTTGGTGGGCAGACAGCCCTCTGCGGCCGCGGCCCGGGCCCCGGGCGCCGTCGCCACGACAGCGAGTCCGAGGAAGAGCGCTGCGGAGACGAACGACCTGATGAGACGCATACGGTATTGCTTCGTCACGGACACCTCTCGACTTGACATCGAGTTGCCGTCTCGTCGACGGAGCGACACCAGATTACGGGCAGAACCGGTCGTTATGATCCATCGTCATGCCCCGCCTCGTCCTGCATGCCGGTCTCCCGAAGACCGGCTCGACGTCGATCCAGCGCTTCCTCGACGCCAATGCCGAGGCGCTGAGCCGACAGGGGGTGATGTTCCGCCCGACTCCCGACCGGCGCGGCCGCCGCGAGCACAACTTCCTGGCGATGGCGTTCTGGAAGCGGGTCCAGCGGATCTACGCCGATCGCTACGGCGACGACCTGGAGCGGCTGCAGCAGGACAGCCTGAAGGCATGGGACGGCCTGCTCGACGAGTTCCGCCGGAGCGACAACGGAACGCTCCTGATCTCGGGTGAGTTCTTCACCCGCAGCGCCGCCGCCTCCTTCGCCGAGTTCGCCGACGAGCACCTCGCCGACTTCGACATCACCGTGCTGTTCTACCTCCGGCAGCCGTCGTCGCACTATGTCTCGTGGCTCCAACAGCACCTCAAAGGCTCGAACAAGATGATGCCGTTCGGGCGCAAACGGTCACACTGGGCGAGGCGGCTCCGGATGTGGTCGAAGGTCGGCGACGTGGTCGTACGCGAGTTCAGCCGTTCGACGCTCGTCGGCGGCGACGTGATCGACGACTTCGCGTCGGTGATCGGCGTCGACATCTCAGGCTTCGACCGTCCCGCCGACGCGAACGAGTCGATCTCCGCCGAGGGAATGGACCTCGTGCTCGAACACCGACGGTTGCATTGGCCCACGGGGCGCGACCGGATCATGCCCGAGTCGCTCGACCTGATCAATCGGATTCGAGACATCGAGACCAGACTCGCCGACGAGGTCCGGTTCACGCCGGCTCGGCTCCGGCCCGAGCTCGCTGCCTATCTCGACTCCGACGTCGAGGAACTGACCAAGCTCGACCGAAGCGTCGGGTTCCGGTACGCGGCGATCGGTGACCCGGCCGAGGTCACATCGAGTGGCGACCCGGAGATGCTCGAAGGGCGTGTGTTCGAGTCGCTCGATCAGCTCATGACGATCGACCCGGCGGTGCGCGCGCGTCTCCGCTCGGAGTTGGTGGCCGCCGGTGTCGGGCTCGGTCCCCACCCAGCGGCCACGTCAGCGCCCGAGCGCTAGATGTGACGAGCGGGGACGTTGTCCCTGGGCGGGTGGTGTAGGGGTCCGCGATTGAG
>CAXAWD010000487.1:0-3112 GCA_963972325.1 uncultured Acidimicrobiaceae bacterium | reverse complement strand
CTGGTACAGGCGCGGACCTGCGGCGCTGAACCCGATCACCACCGAGTCCGGGCGGACGACCCCGCCGACCGACGCGAGGAACTCGTCGAGGGCGGCGGGCACATCGGGAACCCGGACCACACGACCCCGGCCGCGCAGGATGGCGGCGACCGACTGCATCGCCCCCGGCCCGACCAGCGGGCTGGAGACGAGCACGATCGGATTCACGACGCGTTGACCGGGATCCGGACCTTGTGTGTGGGTTCGGCGAGCAGCTCGACGAACCGCCCCTCGAGGAAGTGCGGGGCGCCGCGGGTGACCTCGACCGTGGCGTAGCTGCCGGTACGGATCGGGAACGGCGGCGTGAAGTGCACCAGTTTGTTCTGCCGGGTGCGGCCCGAGACCACCTCGGGGTTGCGCTTGGACGGCCCCTCGACCAACACCTCTTCGACGCGACCGACACGCGCCTCGTGCTTGGCCAGGGCCGACCGTTCGATCACGACCTTGAGCCGGTCGAAACGCTCACGCGACACGGCCGGATCGACGAAGTCGGCCTCCATGTCGGCGGCCTCGGTGCCGGGGCGGGGCGAGAAGATGAACATGAAGGCCGAGTCGTACTCGGCCGCGGCTGCGATCTCGAGCGTGCGTTCGAAGTCGTCGTCGGTCTCACCCGGGAATCCCACGATGATGTCGGTCGACACCGCCAGGTCGGGCACCACACGCCGGGCCTCCGCGAGGCGTTGGAGGTACCGCTCGCCGGTGTAGCCGCGGTGCATCAGCGCGAGCACACGGTCGCTGCCCGATTGCAGCGGATAGTGGAGGTGTTCGCACACCGCATCGGTATCGGCCATCGCCGAGAACGTCTCGGGACGCATATCTTTCGGGTGCGGGCTGGTGTAGCGGACCCGACGGATGCCGTCGACGGCACCGACGTCACGGAGCAGGTCGCCGAAGAGAGGCCGCAGTTTCGCCTCGGTGTCGCCGGCCTGACGAGCCGCGATCTGGAGGTCGCGACCGTAGGAGTTCACGTTCTGCCCGAGCAGGGTGACCTCGCCGACGACGGCGAGCTGTCGCACCTCTCCGAGGATGTCGGCGTACGGGCGGCTGATCTCGACGCCGCGCACGGCGGGCACGATGCAGAACGCGCAGTTGTTGTCACACCCGATCTGGATCGTGACCCACGCGTTGTAGCTCGTCTCCCGTCGGGCGGGCAGTGCGGACGGGAACAGCGCGTGGTCGTCGATGACCGCAGCCTCGAGGATCTCGGTCAGCGGGCCTTCGGTCGCGGCCGCCTCGTGCAGCAGTTCGGCGGCACGGTGCACGTTGTGGGTCCCCATCACGACGTCGACGTGCCCGGCCTTCGCAGCGACGAGGTCGCGGTCTTTCTGGGCCAGGCAGCCCGACACGACGATCTGGCGGCCTTCCTTGGCCTCTTTCCACGGCTTGAGGTGCCCGAGGTTGCCGTACAGCTTGTTGTCGGCGTTCTCCCGGATACAGCACGTGTTGAGCACGACGACGTCGGCGTCGTCCTCCGACTCGGCGAGCACCATGCCGTCCGCCTCGAGCAAGCCGGCGATCCGCTCGGAGTCGTGCTCGTTCATCTGGCAGCCATACGTGCGCAGGACATAGCTGCGAGGTGCGTCCGCGGTCATGCCGGCCAGGCTAACGGCGGCACCGGAACAGAAGCGGCCGCCGGGGTGTTCACTGTCCTCGTGACCGCAATCGACGAAACCCCCGAGCAGTTCGACCTCATCATCATCGGGAGCGGGTCGGGCAACTCGATTCCCGAGTACCTCTCCGACCGCACGATCGCGATCGTCGAGCGCGGCACGTTCGGCGGCACCTGCCTCAACGTCGGCTGCATCCCGTCGAAGATGTTCGTGCTCCCCGCCGACAAGGCCGTGGAGGCACAACAGGGCGCCAAGCTCGGGATCGACACGCGGTTCGAGGGTGCCGACTGGCCGGCGATCCGTGATCGCGTGTTCGGCCGCATCGACTCGATCGTCGAGGGCGGCCGGGAGTACCGGGCGAACGGGTCGGAGAACGTCACCCTGATCCAGGGCACCGCCCGGTTCATCGGCGACAGGGTGCTCGACGTCGAGGGCCGCACGATCACCGCACCCCACGTGCTCGTCGCCGCCGGTTCGCGCCCCGTCGTGCCGCCGATCCCCGGTTTGGTCGAGACCGGCTTCCACACCTCCGACTCGATCATGCGGCTCGACGAGCTGCCCGCCCGACTGGGAATCATCGGCGGCGGCTACATCGCCGTCGAGATGGGCCACGTGTTCTCCGGACTCGGCTCGGACGTGACGCTGATCAACCGGTCCCCCCGCCTGCTGATGTCACAGGACGAGGAGATCTCCGAGCGATTCACCGAGGTGTTCGGCGAGCGCGTCGACCTCCGGCTCGGCCACGTGCCGACCAAGGTCGAGCGCCGGGGCGACGCGATCGTGATCCACAACGACGGCCGCGAGATCGAGGTCGACGAGCTGCTCGTCGCCACCGGCCGCGAGCCCAACAGCGACCTGCTCGACGTCGAAGCGGGCGGGCTGCACTGCCACCACCACGGCACCGTCGTCGTCGACGAGTACCTGCGCACCGGCGTCGACGGAGTCTGGGCCATCGGCGACATCGCCAACGAGTACCAGCTCAAGCACGTCGCCAACCACGAGGCCGCCACCGCGTTCTGGAACATCGCCCATCCCGACGACCAGCGCGAGGTCAACCACCGGGCCGTCCCGGCCGCGGTGTTCAGCAATCCCCAGGTCGCCTCGGTCGGCCTGACCGAGCGGGCGGCACGCGCCGAGGGTCTCGATGTCGTCGTCGGTCGGCGCGACTATGCCGGCACGGCGTACGGCTGGGCGCTCGTCGACGAGACATCGTTCGCGAAGGTGCTCGTGGATGCCCACACCGGCCTGATCGTGGGCGCACACATCATCGGACCGCAAGCGGCGACGCTGATCCAACCGCTGATCCAGGCCATGCACTTCGGTCAGACCGCCGAAGCCGTCGCCCGGGGGCCGTACTGGATCCACCCTGCGCTCACCGAGGTCGTGGAGAACGCGCTGATCGAGGCGGTCGACCGCCTCTGAGGCCAGGCTTTCGGCGGTCGACCGGTCGGGCGCTAGCGTGC
>CAXAWD010000486.1:0-3114 GCA_963972325.1 uncultured Acidimicrobiaceae bacterium | reverse complement strand
GATGCCGGGGTAGTTGAACACCGACTCGGTGACGAGAGAACCACCGAGGAACGTGCCGAACTGGATGCCGACGACCGTCAACGTCGGGAGCGAGGCGGCGCGGAACGCATGCTTGTACACGAGCTTGGACTCGCTGACGCCCTTGGCCCGGCCGGTTCGGATGTAGTCGAGGCCGAGGACCTCGATCATCGAGGCCCGTACGAACCGGGCGATGACGCCCGACACGAAGAAGCCGAGTGTGAACGCCGGGCCGATCGTCGACTTGAGCGCGCCACCCGGAGACTCCCAGATCGGGATGTAGTCGGACGCTGTCGGCAGCCACTCGAGCGTGACGCCGAAGATCAGGATGAACACGATGCCGACGACGAACGTCGGTACCGCGAGGCTGAACGACGAGTAGCCGGCCACCATCTTGTCGACCCACGAACCCTTGCGGCTGGCCGCGAGCAACCCGAACGGGATGCCGAGCGCGAGGCCGATGATCATCGTGGCGATCGTCAGCTGGATCGTCGCCGGCATGCGGTCGGCGATCAGCTCGGTCACCGGTTTCTGGCTCACCAGCGAGTTGCCGAGGTCGCCGGTCAGCACCCGTCCGACCCAGTCGAAGTACTGCACGGGCAGCGATCGGTTGAAGCCCATCTCCTCGCGGACCCGCGCCATCTGTTCGGCGCTGGCCTCCAGCCCCGTCACGGTCAGGACCGGGTCGCCCGGCACGAGGTGAATCATGAGGAACACGCCGATCGACGCGAAGATCACGATCGGGATCAGTTGCAGGATGCGGAATCCGAGAAATCGAAGCATCAGCCACCCCTTCCGGCTGCCGAGTCGAGGGCGTTGCCGCCCCAGGTGCGTTGGAGGGCCCGACCGATCGTGTCGATCGAGAGCACGGTCGCCGTCAGCACGACGCCGGGCATCAGGGCGTACCAGATCGATTGGTTCAGGTACGACTTGCCGAGCGACATCGCTGTTCCCCACGAGGGGGACGGCGGCTGCGTGCCGAGCCCGAGGAAGCTGAGCGCCGCCTCGAGCAGGATCGCGGTCGCGGCGGCGACGCTGGCCTGCACGATCAGCGGGCTCAGCGCGTTGGGGAAGATCGTGCGGAACATGAGGTAGGGGTGTGTCGCCCCGGCGCTCTTGGTGGACTGCACGAACTCTTCTTCCTTGGCCGCCAGCACGCTGGCCCGAGCGAGCCGGGCGAACGCCGGGATCGAGATCACGGTGACGGCGATCGTGGCCGGCCAGAACCCGTTGCCGAGCACGGCGGCGATCGTGATCGCCAGGAGAATGCCCGGGATGGCGAGCAGGAGGTCCATCGACCGCATGATCAGGGCCCCGGGGAGGCGCTCGACGTAGCCGGCGATCAGGCCGGCGAGACCACCGAGCACCCCGGCGATCCCGACGGCGATCCCAGCGGTCGCGAGCGAGATCCGCCCGCCGTAGATGACCCGGCTGAACATGTCGCGGCCGAGTTCGTCGGTGCCGAACGGATGCGACCAGGAGGGGCCGATGAGGATCGAGCTGAGGTCCTGTTCGAGCGGATCGTGTGGTGACACGAGCGGCGCGGCGATGGCGGCCAGCGACAACAGGACGAGGAACCCGACAGCGATCGCCGCCGGCTTCTCGTTCATCGACCAGCGACCGAACGAGCGTGCCGCCGAGCGGAGCCGCCGCTTGCGCGGTGCGACCGCCGGACCCTCGGCCGGGGGAGTGGTGTCGGTGTCGACGGGGGTCGTCACGGCGCGGTCACCTCCACGGGCACGGCTCCGAAGTGACACGCCACATCGTGGACGGTGCCGTCGATTCGGGCGAACGGCGGGCTCACGGTCGTACACACATCCTGGGCGATCGGGCATCGCAAGCGATAGGCACATCCGTCATCGGCGATGTCGATGCGGGCCTCCTTGACCTCGACGTCACTGCCCGCCGGGCCGTGCGGGTCGGTTCCGGGAATCGCCGCGAGCAGCGCCCGCGTGTAGGGGTGTCGCGGCGAGCCGTACACGTCGGCCGCGACGCCCTGTTCGACGATCCGTCCGGCGAACATGACCGCGACCGAGTCGGCGAGCTGCCGGACGACGGCGAGGTCGTGGGAAATGAAGAGGTAGGTCAGACCGAGCTCGGCTTGGAGGTCGGCGAGCAGGTTGAGCACCTGCGCCTGGATCGAGACGTCCAGCGCCGAGACCGCCTCGTCGAGCACGAGCATCTTGGGTTCGAGGATCAACGCCCGCGCGATCGCGATTCGCTGTCGCTGGCCACCGGAGAACGCTGCGGGCAGACGGTTCCACTGGCTGGGGGAGAGCCCGACACGGCCGAGGAGCTCGCCGACCTTGTCGGGGCCGTTCGGGTCGAAGAGCCCCTGGATCTTGAGGGGTTCGGCGACCAGCTCACGGGCGGTGAGGCGCGGGTTGAGCGATCCGAACGGATCCTGGAACACCACTTGGATCTCACGACGCAGGTTGCGCAAGTCGGTGCCGTTGGTGACCGCGAGGTCTCGGCCGCCGAACATGATCTTGCCGCCCGTCGGGTCGTGGAGTCGCAGGATCAGGCGGGCCGTGGTCGATTTGCCCGACCCGGACTCGCCGACCAGCGCGAGGGTCTTGCCGGGGTGCACGTCGAACGAGACGTCGTTGACGGCGTGGACCTTCCGCTTGGCGCCGGTGAACAGACCGCCACCGATCTCGAACTTCTTGTCGAGGTTGGTCACGCTGAGCACCGGTTCGGCATCGTCGTCGCCGGCGACGGTGATCGCCTGCGGCTGCGGTGTGTGGCGAGCGAGGTTGACGGCGACGGCTTCGATCTCGTCGCTGAAGTGGCACGCCGCGGTCCGGCCGCCACCGACGTCGACGAGCGGCGGGCGATCGGTCTCGCACACGGACCGGCCGCGCGACACGTCGCAGCGCGGCTGGAACGCGCAACCGACCGGCAGGTCGCTCGGGTTGGGCGGTGTTCCCTGGATGGTCACCTGGCGTTCGGCGCGGTGGTCGAGCGCCGGCAGGCTGCGCAGCAGGGCCGATGTGTAGGGGTGCTGCGGGTTCTGGAAGACCTCGTCGACCTTGCCGGACTCGACGATCGACCCGGCGTACATCACGGCCACGCGCTCGGCGACCTGGGCCACGA
>CAXAWD010000485.1:0-3118 GCA_963972325.1 uncultured Acidimicrobiaceae bacterium | reverse complement strand
ACTGGTGCTGCTGTTCGCGTTCACGGCCGGCGGGGTGATCTGGTTGTCCCGCGATGTCAACCGGGTGGTCACCAATCGGTCGGCGGCTCAGTCGATCGCGTTCCAGTCGGCGCGGGCCGGGGCACAGCAGGTGTCGGTCGGCTCGCTGCGGAGCGATGCCTCGGACGAGGTCGTGATCGACGAGCCCCGCGCACGTGAAGCCGTCGGTGCCGCCACCGCACGGTTCTTCGAGTCCTACGGCGTCACCGGAAGCTGGACCATGGTGATCGTCGGTGACACCGTGAGGGTCACGGTCACCATCGAAGACCCGGTCGGGGACCAGACCGCCACCGGTTCGGTGCAGGCACAGACCGGCCCATGATCCGGCCACCGGCTGCCCGCCGCGTTTCCCTTTTCCCGATCTCGTTCCCCCCACGGGGATGAGAGAATCGAGCGCGCATGGCTGATCGAGCAGCGAACCGAGCAGGTGTCGGCACCAGGCTGATGCTGTTCGCGCGCGCGGTCGTGCTGTTCGCAGCCATGGCGGTCGGGGTGCCGTGGGTACTGCTGCTCGCTGCGCGCGAACGGTTCGGTGGCGGTGCTCCCTTCCACGGTGTGCCGTCGCCGGCCGACTGGAACGCCACGCGCATCCGCACGGCGCTCACCGAGCGTCTGACCGAGCAGACCATCGCCGACGTCGTCATCCGGCTGGCGCTGGTCGTCGCCTGGGTCGGTGTGGTCATGATCGTCGTCACGGTCGTGTTCGAGGTCGTCCACATGCTGCGCCACGACGGGCTGGCGATGCCCGACATCCGGGGGTTCGGATTCACGCAACGCACCGCTCGGGTCATCGCATCCGGCTTGCTCGTCATCGTGCCACTGCTGACCTCGCCCGCCACAGCGATCGCGAACGATGCGGCGACCGATCTGCCCGACCGCAGCGTGGCCTCCGTCCTCCGACTCGAGCGATCGGACACGGCTCCGGCGATCTCGCCTTCCCGACCTCCGGCAGCTCGCGCCGCGCGCCCGATGCCAGAGCAGTTCTCCCCATCGGTCGACGTGCCGACCGATGGCGACGCCGAAATCGCTGCGGGTCCCGAAGCGCCGGTCACGACCGGCGAGTACGTGGTGCGGGCGGGCGACTCGATCTATGGCATCGCCGAGCGTCGAGTCGGGCCCGACACGACCCGCGTCGCCACCTACGCCGAGCAACTGGTCGATCTCAATCTGGGACGCCGGATGCCCGACGGTCGACGGTTCACCAATGCTGCATTCATCGACGTCGGCTGGGTGCTACAACTGCCCGACGGTGCTGCCACCGGTCCGTCGTCCCGAGCGATGGCCGACGCGGCCGAGGTTCACCGGGTCGAACCGGGCGAGTCGCTGTGGTCGATCGCGGACGAGGAGTTCGGCGATCCGTCGAGATGGCCCGAGGTCTACGAGGCGAACGAGGGCCGAACGTTCGCCGACGGTCGTCGGCTCGACGATCCCGATCTGATCCAACCCGGGTGGGACCTGCAGCTCCCGACCGAGTCGTCCGACGAGCCCGGCGTCGAACCGACCGGTGCTCCGGAGAACGCCGAGTCACCGGTGAGCGACGACGTCGAGGCGCTCGCCGACGTTGCGCCGCCGAGCGCCCGGTCGACGGTTCCCGAGCGTCTCGCCGACTCGATCGATCCCGAGGCCGCCGCGAACGCCCCCGTGCAGACGGATCCCGCCGACGGGCGCGCGCCGACCGAGGCCGCCGCTCCGGAGCGGCGGGTCAACGTCTGGGACGAGGTGGCAGCCGAGGCGACGCTGTACGGCGGCGGGGCCGCCGGCGACTCGACAGCGGACGACGCCGGGGATGGTTCGGAGTCGTCGGCTCCGGCACCGCTGGTGCCGCTCGGTTCTGCGGCCATGCTGTCCGCCGGGGTGTTGACACTGCTCGCCGTCCGCCGCCGGTCGCAGCTGCGCAGTGCCCGACCGCGTGCCAGGTTGCCCGAGCCCTCGCCGGGCCCGGCAGCGACCGAACGGGCGCTGCGGGCGATCGACGTGGGCGAGCGGTTCGCCCGGGTCGAGACGGCGGTCCGCGCCGTGGCGACGCCGCTCGTGCAACGCGGTGAACGTGTGCTCGCGGTGTTCGTCGGGCCGGAGGGTGGCCTCGAGTTGCGCACCACCGGTCCGGTCGACCTGGCCGGTCCGTGGGAGGGTCACGAGACGGTCTGGCACCTGGCGGCGTCCACCCCGCTCGAACTCCTGGTCGACAACGCTCGCGCGGTCGGCCCGCCGTGCCCGACGCTCGTGCAACTCGGCACCGACCGGGTCGGGCGTGACGTGTATGTCGATCTGGAGGCGCTGGAGGCGATCGAGGTGGGCGGTCCCGGCGATCACGCCGACGCGATCGTGGCGGCGATCACTGCGACGCTCGCCGGGTCGACCCTGGCCGAGGTCACCACGCTCGTCGGCCTCGGCGTTGCCGACGAGGCGTTCCTCGGTCACCGTCGATACGTGCCAGCGAGCGACTCACAGCGGGCGTTCGACGCGGCAGCTGCCGCGATCGGTTCGACCGGATCGGTGGGGACTTCCACGTTCGCTCTGCGCGCCACCGGTACCGCCACCGAGACCTGGGAACCCGCCGTGGTCGTCGTGGGTGCCTCCGCCGGGGCGGTCAGCGTGCCCGACCTGCGAACCGGCCTCGCCGTCGTGTCGGCGGCACCGATCCACGGCCCGTCCAGTCGTCTCGCGCCGGAGGGCGACGACTGGGTGTTGCTGCCGGCCGGCATCCGGCTCACCCCGGTCGGGCTGACCACCGACGACATCACGGCGATCTCCGATCTCGTCACCGTCATCGAACCCGAACCCGAACCCGACCCGGCACCCCGACCCGACCCGGCGATGTCACTCGATCCCGACGGACTCTCGGATCACACCATCATCCCCGCCCGCGAGCCTGCGTCCGGCGAAGGCGCGGTCGACTCGGCCGGGGACGCCGAGGTCGCTCACGTCACGCCGTCCGAATCCGAACCGAGCGTCGTGCCGCCACCCGCTCACGAACTCCTGGTTCGCATGATCGGGCGAGTCGGTGTGGTCGACCGGGCGGGCGACGAGGTTTCGTTCGAACGGTCGAAGACCCGCGAACTCGTCGCCTGGTTGGCGA
>CAXAWD010000484.1:0-3132 GCA_963972325.1 uncultured Acidimicrobiaceae bacterium | reverse complement strand
TCGACCTCGAACGGACAGATCAGCCCCGGTGCCGTACCACGGGTCTGCGGGATGATCGACGCCCCGACCGGCACCATCGCCTGGCGGAGGTTGTTCTCGGACATCCGGCGGCCCCGACGTTCGAACATGTCGCGGATCGTGTCGGCCACCGCCTGGTCGAGTTCGAGGTCGACACCCATGACCGCGGCGATCGCCTCGCGGGTCAGATCGTCGTGTGTCGGCCCCAGGCCGCCACACATGATGACCGCGTCACTCTCGTCGAGCATTCGCCGCAGCATCGTGGTGATGCGCCCGATGTTGTCGCCGACCTTGACCTGCACCAGCGAGTCGATGCCGTGTGCGGCGAGCTGTTCGCCCATCCACGCCGAGTTGCTGTCGATGATCTGGCCGAGCAACAGCTCGGTGCCGACCGCGAGCACATCGCAACGCACGGTCAGTGCACCCCGGCCTCGTCGAGCGCCTTGCCCGTGACCCGCGAGTACCAGAGGTATTGGATGCCGCTGAGCATCGACAGCCCGACCGCGATCCACAGGAGCGTGACCCAGAACCACTTGGCGTCGACCGCGAACCACGGCCACAGCGCGAACCCGACCGCGGATTGCTGGAACACCGTCTTCCACTTGGCGACCTGGCTCGCCGGAATACTGACGCCCTTGGACGCGACGAACGTGCGGTACACGCTGATGACGACCTCGCGCCCGGCGATCAGCGCGACGGGCAGGATCCAGAAGACGTCACGGGTGACCAGGGTGAACATGGCTCCGAGCACGAGCACCTTGTCGGCCAGCGGGTCGAGAAACGCACCCGACGTGGTGGTGCCGTGGCGTCGGGCGAGGTAGCCGTCGATGCCATCGCTGGCGCACAGGACGAACCACAGGATGAACGCCAGCCACGACCCCCGGTTGTGATCGGGGATCACCAGGAACATGATCGGCGAGACGACCAGCCGACCGACCGTGATCGCGTTGGCCCACGTGGCGAGCGCGTTGGGATCGACGGGCATCAGTCGTCCTCCGTGTCGTCGGCGGCGACACCGCCGGCGGCGACCAGGTCGGGACCGAGCGCGTCGACGATCTCGACGTCGGCGAACTCGCCGACCGTCAGGTCGGGCGCGACGTGGATGATGCCGTCGATCTCGGGTGCCTCGCGCACGCTGCGGGCGATGCCGCGCTCGTCGACGAGCACGCGGACCGTGCGGCCGATCATGTCGTCGCGGCGGGTCGCGGTGATGTCGTCCTGCAGCTCGCGCAGCTCGGCGAGTCGCTCGTGCATCAGCGCCGGGTCGACGGCGCCGTCGAGGGTGTAGGCGTGGGTGCCCTCCTCGGGCGAGTACGCGAAGAACCCACACCAGTCGAGCTGCGCCGCCTCGACGAAGGCGAGCAGCTGATCGTGGTCGGCCTCGGTCTCGCCCGGGTAGCCGACGATGAAGTTGGACCGGAACGCGGCGTCGGGTTGCCGCTCGCGGATGTCGCCGATGCGCTTCAGGAACCGGGCACCGTCGCCCCACCGCCGCATCCGGCGCAGCAGCGGCTTGCTGACGTGCTGGAGCGACAGGTCGAAGTACGGCACCTCGGTGGCACAGATCGTGTCGATCAGTTCGTCGGTCAGGTCGCTCGGGTACAGGTAGAGCAGCCTGACCCAGTCGGTTCGGTCGGCGACCGCCCGGATCAGCGGCACGATCGACCCGGCACCGAGCTCGTCGGGGCGGTCTTTGCCGTACGAGGCGAGGTCCTGTGCGACGAGCACGATCTCGCGGGCCGCGAGTTCATCGACCTCGGTGACGATCTGTGCGATGTCGCGGCTGCGCTGCGGGCCACGGAAGCTCGGGATCGCACAGAATCCGCACGACCGATCGCAGCCCTCGGCGATCTTGACGTACGCCCACGGTGAGGCCGACTTCGGTCGCGGCAGGTTGAGGAGATCGAGTTCGGGCAGCGGCGCCGAGGTGACCGGGATCAAATTCTTGCCGGCCGACCGCTGGTGCACCGGCACACCGAACCCGGCGACCTGATCGACCTCGGGCAACGCCTCGGCGAGTTCGTCGCCGTACCGCTCGGCCATGCACCCGGTGACGACGAGCCGGGCGTCGGGTGCTCGCCGTTCGTCGAGCGCCAGGATCGTGTCGACCGACTCCTTGCGGGCGTCGTCGATGAACGCGCAGGTGTTGACGACCACGAGATCGGCCGCCGATGCGTCGCCGGTGGCCTCCATGCCGTCGGCGAGCAGCGTGCCGATCAACTTGTCGGAGTCGACCTGGTTCTTCGGGCACCCGAGGGTCTCGACGTAGAAGCGCTGCGACATGGCTCGCCCAGGCTATCCGCACGTCTCCGACGACGGACCGATGTGCAACCGGAGTAATTGCGCGCGCAACACGTCATACTCGCAGCATGGCAACCGATGTGGAATTCTGGGTCGACCCGATTTGACCATGGTGCTGGGTGACGGCCCGTTGGGTCGTCGACGAAGTGGCACCACACCGTGAACTGAACATCGTCTGGCAACCGATCAGCCTGATGTTCAAGAACGACGTCCAACCGGACGCCGAGCACTACCCCGCCGTCTACAAGACGCATGAGATGCTCCGCGTGATGGAGGCGGTCCGGGCCGAACTCGGCGAGGAAGCGGTCCAGCGTTGGTACCTGCTGGCCGGCACGACCGTGCACCACGACGGAGCTCGCGACACCGCCGACTTCGCGAAGATGCTCGAGCACCTGGGCTTCGATCCGAAGCTCGCCGACGCCGCCGACGACGACGGATGGGACACCGAACTCCGACGCCGCATGGACATCGGCCTCGAACTCGCCGGCAACGACATCGGCACGCCGATCATCGCGATGGACAACAGCGACGGCGAACGTCAGGCCTACTTCGGGCCGGTGATCACCCGGGTGCCGCCCGGCGACCTGTCGCTCAAGCTCTGGGACGCACTCAGGGCGATGATGGACGTCCCGGGTTTCTGGGAACTCAAGCGCACCCGCACCGAGAGCCCCGAGTTCGGCGACCGCCCCGACATCTGAACTGCGCCGCCCGACCCGGTCGGCAGCGAACCGCGCGTCGCGGTTTCTTCAAAAAAGTGTGAGATCGACGATCGGTCTCCATCTGGACGTGTATGCAGCACACACACGTTCCCTC
>CAXAWD010000483.1:0-3135 GCA_963972325.1 uncultured Acidimicrobiaceae bacterium | reverse complement strand
GAGGATGTGGTTCTGGAGGAGCGGGTTGGGGCCCTCACCGTCGAAGCCGCGTCCGACCTCGCCGCCGGCGGCGAACGGGTTGGCCGGGCCGAAACTCATGAGCGCGAAGAACGCGCACACGATGAACATCACGACGAGCGCCCACGCGACGAGTTCGTCGTCAGCGCGCGACCGGAACCGCCAGGCGACCGCGGCGGTGAACGCGGCGAGCACCAGCACCCACAGCAGGATCGACCCTTCGAGGGCGCTCCACATCGCGGCGACGTTGTAGACACCAGGGGTGGTGCGCGACCCGACGCGCTGGATGTAATCGATCGTGTAGTCGCGGGTTTCGAGTGCTCGCTGCATCGCGAACACCGCCACCAGCGAGCCGGCCAAGATCAACCAGGCGTAGCTCGTGGCCTGACGCACCCCGCGCCGGTTGCCCGTGACGATCGCGAGGCCGGTCGACAGTGCACCGATGCACGACGCCGCGAGCATCAGCAGAAGTCCGGCATGGCCGAGCGCGCCGTTGACGCTGACCGCGAGCATCAGGTCAGACCGACCCCGTGCCGCACTCGTCGGCCAGGTCGTCGGCTTCGGTGAGTCGCTCGTCGTTGACGGCGACGTACTCGTCGGAGTGCTTCACCTCGACGCGGTCGCCGAGGAACGTGTCGGTCCCGGAGTCGAAGTTGCCGTGCACGACCACGGGGATGCACTCCTTGAAGATGCCGCCCGGCTCTCCGTCGTAGAACACCGAGATGGTGGCGTCGTTGAACGAGATGTCGAACGCCGTGTCGCCACCCTCCGACACGACCGAGCCACGCTCGACCACGCCCTGCAGGCGGAGGCGCCGGTCGGCATCGCATCCGGACCGTTCGCCGACCTCGTCGACGTTGCAGTAATAGTCGACCGCGGAACGCAGGAATTGGGTGACGATCACACCGCCCGCCACGAGGACGAGGCCGAGCACGATGATCGGCACGATGTTGCGGCGTGGCTTGCGGGCGGGCTCGTCGGCGCCGGAACCGGTGCGGGGGGTGAGGTCGCTCATGGTCAGGTCCAGTACTTGTCGTCGTCGTCGATCTGTCGACCGAGTTGGCGGCCGTGTCGCACCGCTCGCCAGGCGAAGGCACCGACGACGGCGAACGTGATGGCATAGCTGCCGTAGATGTAGCCGGCGTTGTCGATCAGGGCGATCATGCCGACACCCCCTCGGCGCGGCGGGCGTCGAGTAGGTGGTCGAGCCCGCGGTCGTCGATCAGATCCTGCATCGCCATGCCACGACTCCGGTGGAGCAGCAACCAGACGTACAGCAGGGTGAACGCGACGACCCCGACGAAGAGGCTGAACAGCATGAGGCCGTCCATCTTCACGTCGCCGGTCGGGTCGGCGACCGATGCGTCCTGGTGGAGGCTGCGCCACATCTCGACACTGAAGTGCACCAGCGGGATCTCGATCACTGCCAGCAGGCCGATGATGGCGCTGCGCTTGGCCCGCTGTTCGTGGCCGCCGTCGAGGTTGCGCACTGCGAGGTAGCCGATGTAGGTGACGAACAGGAGCGCCGTGGTGGTCAGTCGGGCGTCCCACTGCCAGAACACGCCCCAGGTGATGCGACCCCAGAGCATGCCGCTGACCAGGGTGAGCGCCATGAAGACGACGCCGATCTCGGCGCTGGCACCGGCGACCCGGTCGAACCCGAGCGAGTGCTTCTTGGTGAACAGGTACAGAGCCGAACTCACGGCGGTGACGACGAACGCGAGGTACGCGAGCCACACCGTGGGCACGTGCACGTAGAGGATGCGAACCGCTTCTTCCTGGTCGCGGTCGGCCGGGGAGAACCCGAGCCCGAAGGCGACCAGCCAGCCCATGGCGACGACCGTGGCGACGCCGATCATGCGCGTGGCCGGCGTACCGGTGCCGCGCCGAAGGGATGTGGCGGTCTCGGCGAGCGGTTCGGTGGGGGTCGTCGTCATTCTGTCTCGATTCGGTCGGGCTGGGCGGTCAACTGGACTCCTCGATCAATGGGCCGAACGCCAGAGCACCACCGACGCCGAACGCGACGGCGAACACGGCGAGCAGGCCGATCCACGGCCAGCCCTCCGAGAGCGCCACCCCGCCGGTGCCGAGCGCTGCTTCCACCGCTCGTGTCGCCCCGATCAGGACGGGCGCCACCACCGGCAGGATGAGCAGCGGGAGCAACGTCTCGCGGCCCGAGAAACCGGCGGTGAGGCCTCCGTACAGCGTACCGACGCAAGCGAGCCCACAGGTGGCGGCAAGCAGGGTTGTGACCAACAAGACGACACCGCCCAACGGGACCACGGCGCCGTACAGCAGGACCGCGGTCACGATCAGCACGGCTTCGAGCACGGCGAGTTGGACGGCGAGCGCGAGCGACTTGCCCCAGAAGATCGCCAACGGGTCGATGCCGGCGACCCGCAGCGCGTCGAGTGCGCCGTCGTCGTTCTCGACCGCGAACGAGCGTTGCACGAGCAGCAGCAGGCTGAACAGGGTGGCGAGCCAGACGAGGCCGGGCGCGACCCGTTCGAGCACGTTGGTGGCGTCCAGGGCGAACGCGAACATCACCATCGTGACCCCGGCGAACGGCAGCACCTGGTTGATCAGCACCCGGCTCCGCCACTCGATTCGTAGGTCTTTGACCGCGATCAGTCGGGCGATGCTCCAACGGCCCCCTGACGTCATGTGTCGGCCTCCACGACTCGGCCGCCGACGACGTCGACGACGCGGTCGGCCAGTGAACCGGCCCGTTCGAGCTCGTGACTCGCGACGAGCACGGTGGCACCCGCGCCGACCGCCTGACGGAGAATCGTGTCGAGTTCGTCGCGACCGGCGGCGTCGAGGCCGGCGTGGGGCTCGTCGAGCAACCACAGCTCGGCACGGCGGGCGACGAGGCACGCGAGTGCGGTTCGGCGCTTCTGGCCGGCGGACAGCTTGCGCACGGTGACGTCGGCGAGACGGCCGGCGGCACCCATACGTTCCATCGCGGCGGCGATCTCGCCGTCGGTCGCTCCGACGGTCGAGCCCCAGAACGCCACGTTCTCGGCGACGGTCAGATCGGCGTACAGCCCGTTGCGGTGCCCGAGCAGGCCGACGCGCGGCCGAACGGCTTCACGCTGGGTCGCCAGGTCCAGCCCG
>CAXAWD010000482.1:0-3154 GCA_963972325.1 uncultured Acidimicrobiaceae bacterium | reverse complement strand
GAGCCCGGCGACGAGCAGGATCACGCCGAAGCTCGCGAGGAGGAACGATTCGTCGCTCCCCCCGGCCAGCGCGTTGCTGAGCCGGGGACCGTAGGTCAGCGCGATCACCATGATCACGGCGACCACACCGAGGGCGACGAACACGCTCGTCACGGTCGCGAGCAGGCTGCCCCCGACGATCAGTGCTGCGACGACCGGCAGGTACACGGCCATCGCCAGGTCTTCGAGCACGAGCAGGTTGAGCACGGCCGGAGTCTCACGGAAACCCAGCCGGCCGAGATCGGTGAGCACCTTGGACACGACGCCGGACGACGAGATCCAGGTGGCGCCGCCCAGCAGCACCGACGCGAGCGGCGACCAGCCGAGCAGCATGCCCATCGCGAACCCGGGCAGTGCGTTGAGCACCATGTCGACGACGCCCGACGTCCACCCGGTGCGGAGCCCGTCGCGCAGTTCGGTGTCGGAGTACTCGAGCCCGAGCGCGAACAGCAGGAGCAGCACACCGATCTCGGCCATGAGCGCGACGAACGACTCGCTCACGTCGAGTTGGATCAGACCGCCCTCGCCGAAGGCCAGGCCGGCGACGAGGTACAACGGGACCGCCGTCATGCCGATCCGACTGGCGATACGGGCGAGCAGCGACAGCCCGAAGACGATCGCTCCCACCTCGATGAACGCGACGGCGACCTCGGTGCTCCCGGCGGCCAAGATGCCCATCAGCAGCTACCCAGTCATGAGGTCGCGGAGGAGGGCCAGGCCCTCGGTGGTGCCGACGGCGACGACGGTGTCGGCCTCGTCGAACCGGAAGTCGGGCGTCGGCGCAGGGACGGTGCTGTCGCCGCGCACCACCGCGACGATCGAGGCGCCCGTGCGGGTCCGGTAGGTACCGTCTTCGATCGTGGCACCGACCGCCAACGACGTCGACGGCAGCTGGATCCACTCGATCGCGAGACCGTCGATCTCGTGCTGCACCGCACCGACGGCTTCGACCACCTGGCTCGAGCCGAGCAGTTCGCCGAGGACGCGGGTGTCGCCGGCGGTCAGATCGAGCATCGGTGAACACGCGTCGGGGTCGTCGGAGTCGTACACGACGATCTCGCGCCGGCCCGATCGGTGCACGATCACCCCGACCCGTGAGCCGCCGTCGGTCACGAAGTCGTGGCGGACACCGACACCGGGAAGTTTGGTCTCGTACACCTCGGCCATCCCGACATTCTTCCATCGTCGGCCCCGATCCCCTCGCCTGAACGAGGAGAAGCCGAATTGCGTAGCCTCGCGACGAACGAAGACGCTGCGCGAAGGAGCTGCCCGTGACGATCGACGCGATCACCGACCTCGATGCCCTGGTGGCCGCCGCTCACGAGCGATACGCGGACGAACGCCCGCTCAGCGCCGCCGCCGACCACCGGGCACGGAGGGTGCTCCCGGGCGGCAACACCCGCTCGGTCCTCGACTTCGCCCCGTTCCCGTTCCGGGTCGCCTCCGCCTCCGATGGCGAACTGGTCGACATCGACGGTCATCGCTACGTCGACCTGTGCGGCAACTACACCGCCGGTCTGCTCGGCCACTCCCCCGCAGCGGTGCGCGACGCCGTGGTCGCGACGCTCGACCGCGGTTGGGCCCTCGGTGCCGTACACGAGATGGAGGTCGAGCTCGCCGAACTCGTGTGCGCCCGATTCCCGACGATCGAACAGGTGCGTTTCACGAACTCCGGCACCGAGGCCAACCTGATGGCGATCGGGACGGCGCTCCACCACACGGGTCGGCGAGCCGTCGGCGTGTTCGACCGCGCCTACCACGGTGGCGTCCTGTCGTTCGGTGCCGACCTCGACGGCCCGCACCACCCGCTCAACGTGCCCCACCCGTTCGTCGTCGCTCCGTTCGACGACATCGGAGGACTGGATGCACTGTTCGAACACGACGACCTCGGCTGCGTGCTGATCGAGGCAGTGCAGGGTTCGGGTGGGTGCCGCCCGGCGAGCTCGGGATTCCTCCACGAACTCCGGCGGCGCTGCGACGAGCACGGCGTCGTGCTCGTGTTCGACGAAGTGATGACGTCTCGGCTCGCACCGGGCGGCGCCCAGGACCGATTCGACGTCCGGGCCGACTTGACGACCCTCGGGAAGTATCTCGGCGGCGGCTTCACTTTCGGCGCCTTCGGCGGTCGTCGCGACATCATGGCCGCGTTCGACCCGAGCAGCGGTGGGGCGCTGACGCAGGCGGGCACGTTCAACAACAACGTCGCGTCGATGTCGGCCGCGGTGGCGACGCTCCGCCACGAACTACCGGCCGCCCGGGTGATCGACGTCAACGAGCGAGGCGATCGATTGCGCGCCGCGCTGATCGACGCGATCGAGACACCCGCGATCAGCGTGACCGGACTCGGCTCGATGAACAGCTTCCACGCCACCGACGACCGGGTGCTCGACCTGCTGTTCCACCACCTGCTCGCCGACGGGTTCTACACCGCCCGCCGTGGCTTCATGGCACTGTCGATGCACGTCGACGACGAGTCGTGCGATCGGCTCCCCCCCCCCCCCCCCCCCCCCCCCGATTCGCCGAGTCGATTCCTGCGTGACGGAATCCTCTGGCGCTCGGGCCGGCTCACCGCGAAGATGAAGGTATGGGAAGCCCGACCGACCAAGCCGAGCTGACCGAACGAGAGTGCTGGGAGCGCCTTCGCAACGAGGCGTACGGCAGGCTCGCCGTGGTCGGCGCCGACGGCCCCGTGATCTATCCGATCAACGCGATCGTCGACCACGGCTCGATCGTGTTCCGCACCGCGGCCGGGGGCAAACTCGCTGCGATCCGGGCCGATCCCCGTGTCGCGTTCGAGGTCGACGGATGGGACACCGTCGCTGACGTGGCCTGGAGCGTGCTCGTCCTCGGCACGGCGCGCGAAGTCGTCCGGATGCGAGAGAGCGCCGACGTGACGCAGCTCGGCGTCACCCCCTGGCAGGCCGGCCCGAAACCGACCTACGTCCGTCTCGAGCCGTCATCGATCACCGGACGGACCTTCCGCCGGTCCGATCGCACGAACTGACCTCCAGACGGGTCCATGGACCCTGGTCGGCGGACGCGGTGTGCGATTGAGTGGGGGTATGAGCAATCCGGGGACCATCTACCTCACCGAAGCCGAGTGCTGGTCGCTGTT
>CAXAWD010000481.1:0-3155 GCA_963972325.1 uncultured Acidimicrobiaceae bacterium | reverse complement strand
GGCTGCATCGGGCTGCCGGCGGTGGCGGCGGCGCCACACGAAGGTCGGGAGCCTCGGTGTCCGACGCTCGGGACGGTCGGCGGCACGAAGCGCAACAACGAAGCGTCGCCGTGACGCCCGGCATTCGAACTCGCGGCGGCGTTCGGCGGCAACTCGTTCGGTGACGAGGGTGGGGTTCACGGTTGGGTCCGCATCGGTTGGCGGCGTGACCGGGCGCCGATCAGGCCGCAGGCGAGCACGGCGAAGGCCCGCTCGCGGGCGACGATCGGGTCGTTCGGGTCGACGAGCACCGATGCAGCGGTGGTGCGGACGCCTGCTTCCTTGGCGTCGTGGGCGAGCGAGTGCAGCAGTTGGTCGGGCACGGCATCGAGCCCGTGCTGGTCGATGATCGAGCCGATGCGGTCCAGATCGGCGACGGCGTGGGGGTCGAGGGGGAGGATCATGCAGATCAATCTACGGACGGCCGAGCAACACCACTAGCGATGATTTCTACTCATAGCGATCAGCTAGCCTGATGGACATGCCGACCTTGCGCGACGTGGAGATCCGACATCTGGAAGCACTCGATGCGGTGGCCACCACCGGCACGTTCGGGCGGGCCGCCGAACAGCTCGGCTACACCCAATCGGCGATCAGCCAGCAGATCGCGACGCTCGAACGGGTGCTCGGTGCGCCGGTGTTCGATCGCCCGGGCGGGCCCAGGCCGGTCGAGCTGACGCCGCTCGGTGCCGAACTGCTCGAGCGTGGTCGGCGGATCCTCACCCAGCTCGACGTGATGAGCGACGAGCTCGACCGGTTCCGCAACGGCGAGCTCGGCATGCTGTCGATCGGCACGTTCCAGAGTGCATCGGCGACGATCCTCCCGCTGGTGGTCGGGCGGTTGCGTGAGAGCTATCCCGACCTGGAGTTGTCGGTGTTCGAGAGCGACCACGACCAAGACCTGGAGGGTCGGGTCGAGTCCGGTGAGCTGGACGTCACGTTCATGGTCGGCGACGGCGGACCGGACATCGAGGCCGAGCACGTCATCACCGACCCGTTCGTGTTGCTCGCCCGTCCGGGTCACTTCCCGCCGGGGCCGGTGTCGATCCGTGACCTCTCGGTCGAGCCGATGGTCGGTCAGCACGCGAACTCATGCCAGCTCTTCAACGAGGCCGGTCTGCGTGCGGCCGGTCTGGAGCCGTCGTACGTGTTCCGGTCCAACGACAACGGCACGGTCGCAGCCATGGTGCGAGCCGGCATGGGTGTGGCCGTGCTGCCGCTGCTGTGCGTCGAAACCGAAGACCCGCGGTTGTCGATCCACCCGCTGGAGCCCACCCTGCCCGACCGCCGCATCACGGTCGCGTGGCGTGCCGAGCGCACGCTCGCCCCTGCGGTGGCAGAGTTCGTGAAGATCGCCACCGAGGTCGGTGAGGTGCTGGCCGAGACGATCCGCGACGTCGTGTCGGAGCGCGTCGCCGGCTGACGGTCAGCGGGCCGGTTCGAGCATTTGCGCTGCTGGTCGGGCGTCGAGGCGTCCGGCGCGAACCAGGCTGACGTAGCCGAACCCTGCCGCACCCATGGCGCTTGCGGCACCGAGCAGCAGCGCGACCCGCGGATTGGCGTGGTCGCCGACCCACCCGACGATCGGACCACCGATCGGCGTCGAGCCCATCAGCGCCATCGAGAACAACGCCATGACACGACCGCGCATCTGCGGGTCGGAGTGGAGCTGCAGGGTGGCGTTGGACCAGGCGATCATGCTGACGCTGGTGACACCGACGAGCGGGAGCGTGACGTACACGAGCTCGATGACCGGCATCACCGCGATCGTGGCGACGGCCAGGCCGAACGAGGCGGCGACGGCGATCAGCCGCTGCGGCGTCGGTGGGCCGGCGGCGGCCACGGCGAGCCCGCCGATCACCGCGCCGGCGCCCATCGCGGACGTCATGATCGCGAGCCCGGTCGGCCCGGCGCCGAATGTGAACTCGGCGAGCATCGGCAACGTGATCGAGAACTCGAAGGTGAGCGTGCCGATCAGGACGAGCATGACGATCGTGGTGCGCAGCGTCGGTTCCGACCAGACGTAGCGGAAGCCATCGCGCACCTGGCGGGGTGCTCGCTTGGTGCGTTGCGAGGGATGGAGTTGGTCGGAGCGGATCAGCAGCATGGCGATGACGACGGCGGCGTAGCTGGCGCCGTTGAACACGAAGCACTCGCCGACGCCCGCCGTGGCGATGACGACACCGGCGACCGCCGGCCCGACCACGCGGGCGGCGTTGACGACGACGCTGTTGAGCGTGATCGCGTTGCTGACGTCTTCGGGGCCGACCATCTCCATCACGAAGGTCTGACGGCTCGGGTTGTCGAGCGCGGTGACCATGCCGAACCCGGCGGCGAGCGCATACACCATCCAGAGTTCGACGACGTCGGTGAGCGTGATCACGCCGAGCGTCAGCGCGAGGAGGCCGGCGGCGGTTTGGGTGCCGATGATCAGCCGGCGCTTCTCGAACCGGTCGGCGAGCACCCCGCCGATCGGGGCGAGCAGGAGCGTCGGCAGGAACTGCATGGCGAGCACCGTGCCGAGGGCGGTGCCGCTGCCGGTGAGTTCGAGCACGAGCCAGCTGAGCGCGATCGACTGCATCCAGGTGCCACTGAACGAGATGATCTGGCTGAAGAAGTACAGCCGGTAGTTGCGGAACCGGAGCGAGGCGAAGGTGCGGCGTCCGAGCGCTTCGACGCGGGCGTTCACGAGCGGGCCCCGAGGAGCCGTTCGAGCGCGGGCAGCGCCTGCTCGACGGCGGCCACGTCGATGACGTCGAGGCCCTCGAGTCGTTCCGCCAGCCAGGTGCGGCCGGCGGCCCGGACCTCGTCGGCGTAGGCGAGCCCCGCGGGGGTGGCGACGAGCGGTGCACATCGCCGGTCGTCGGGGTCGACGCTGCGCTCGACGTAGCCGATCTTCTCGAGGGTGCCGACGATCTTGCTGACCGATGGGGGTTGTACGTGCTCGATCTCGGCGATCTGGCCGACGGTGACCCGCCCTTGGCGGATGATCGTGGCGAGCACTGCCATCTGCGACGGCGTGATGCCGGTGTTGGCGTGGGTGCGGATCCGCCGGGTGAGTCGGAGGATGACGAGTCGCAAACGGTCGATGTCGTCGACCGAGCCCAGATCGACCG
>CAXAWD010000480.1:0-3156 GCA_963972325.1 uncultured Acidimicrobiaceae bacterium | reverse complement strand
GCCGTGGCCTGCCCTACACCACCTATCGCGACCTCAGCGAGAAGCCGGAGGTCATCGAGTTGATCGAACAGGTCGTGGCGCAGACGAACGAGAAGTTCGCCCGCGTCGAGAACATCCGCAAGTTCGCACTCCTCCCGAAGGAGCTCGACCACGAGGACGGGGAACTGACCGCCACGCAGAAACTCAAGCGTTCCGCGATGATGGAGGCGTTCGGCGACCTCGTGGAGTCGATGTACTGATGGCCAAGCTCAAGTTCGACTCGAGCGAGCCGAGCCACCTCGTCGGTCTGGCGTTGCTCGTCGGCGGGGTCGTGTTCAGCGCCTACCAGCTGGCGACGGGTGCCGACATCTACTTCACCACGCTGCTGAAGTCGCTCGCGCTCGGGTCGGTGTACGCCCTGATCGCGCTCGGTTTCGTGCTCATCTTCAAAGCGACCGAGGTCGTCAACTTCAGCCAGGGTGCGCTCGCCATGATCGGGGCGCTGTTCATCTCGTTCATGGTCGCCGACGAGAACCTGCCGATCATCGGGTTCTTCTGGGAGATCCCGAACCCGATCTACCAGCTCGGCGGACCCGAATGGATCCGGTGGGGGCTCAGCGTGATCGTCGCCCTCGGATTCGCCGCGTTGCTGGGCCTCGTGCTCGAGCGGGTGACGATCCGGCCGATGATCGGCGAACCGCTGTTCTCGGTCGCGGTGATCACCCTCGGCCTCGAGATCTCACTACGTGTGCTCGCCAACGACGCGGTCAAGATCAACTTCCGGAGCACCGAGGCCCCGTGGGGCAACGGTGGCTTCAACATCGGCGCCGGGTTCGTCAACTGGTCGTACTTCGCGGCGATGATCACGGCGGCGATCGCCTTCGTCGCCGTGTTCTTCTTCTATCGCTCCCGGATGGGGATCTCGATGCGAGCGGTGGCACGCGACCAGGAGGCCGCGATGGCCCAGGGCATCAACATCGGGCGCGTCTTCGCGATCGCCTGGGGCGCCGGCGCCGTGCTCGCGGCGCTCGGCGGTCTGTTCGCCACACAGCAGCCGATCAAGCAGACCGGTGCCATCGACCAGGACACGTCGCTGATCGCGTTCCGGGCGCTGCCGGCGGTGATCCTCGGCGGGCTCGACTCGGTGCAGGGCGCGCTCATCGGTGGGCTGATGGTCGGCACCGCCGAGATCTACGCCGGCCAGTACCTGTCGGGCTACACCTCGGTACTCGGCTCGGGCTACCCGCTGATCGTGCCCTACGTGGTGATGATCATCGGATTGCTCGTCAAACCCTACGGACTGTTCGGCACGCCCGAGATTCGGAGGGTCTGACCCATGTTCCTGCGACCGAATCTGTACACGTCCTACGAGGAAGAGACGCAGATCCTCCCGACCTACACCAAGAAGGTGTTGGCGGGGATCGCGATCATCGTGCTGTTCCTCATCCCGTTCGACGTCCCGCTGATCACGGCCTCGACCGATCTGCCGGTGCTGCGCAACATCCCGGTGATCTCCAACGGCATCCCGCCGCTGCGGTTCCTCGGCGACACGTCGTGGTTGCGGGCGATGGACGAGGCCCTGATGTTCGCGATCGCCGCGCTCGGGCTGAACATCCTGACCGGCATGGCCGGCCAGGTGTCCCTCGGGCACGCGTTCTTCATGGGTGTCGGGGCGTACACCGGCGCCGTGCTCGGCGGGGTGGCCACGTCGAGCGTGTGGGGCTGGAACCTCCCGATCTGGATCTGGCTCCCCGGTGCCGGCATCGGCGCCGCCATCGTCGGCATCATCGTCTCGCCGGTCGCGGTCAAGTTGCGCGGCCTCTACCTGGCGATCGTCACGCTCGGTCTCGTCTTCATCGGCATCCACATGTCCAACACGAACTGGGGCAAGAAGCTCGCCGGTGACCCCGGTCTCGGCCGCGATTTCCCGACCTTCGACATCCGCCTCTGGAAGGAGGAGACACCGCTGGTCGCGATCGACGACGACGGCACCTGGTTCGGATTCCTCGACGTGACCGACAACCAGAAGACGTACCTGTTCCTCGCGGTGCTGTTCCTGCTGTTCATCGTGTTGGCCAAGAACATCGCCCGCACCCGCACCGGCCGAGCGCTGCAGGCCATCCGCGACCGTGACATCGCGGCCGAAGTGATGGGCGTCCCCGAGTTCAAGTACAAGCTGATCGCGTTCGCGACGAGTTCGTTCTTCGCCGGTGTGGCCGGTGCCCTGTTCGCATCCTTCGCCGGCAAGCTGCCCGCCAGCCAGTTCAGCCTGGCGCTGTCGGTCGAGTTCATCGCCATCCTCCTGATCGGCGGTGTGGGCACGGTCAGCGGCACGGTCATGGGCACGTTCTTCGTCGTGCTGACACCCAAGTTCGTCGAGTCGTTCACCGACTGGCTCGCCGACAAGACCGACGGCGACGGCATCGGCTCCAAGGTCGCCGACGTCGTGATCTCCAACGGATCCGACCAGGGCCCGGTGTCGGCGGCCACGCAGACACCCGGCTACCCACTCAACGTCTTCGACTGGAACCTCGTGCTGTACGGAGCATTGATCATCGTGTTCCTGATCTTCGAACCGCTCGGTCTGTACGGCATCTGGGTCCGCATCCGCAACTACTGGAAGCGGTGGCCCTTCAGTTACTGAATCGTGACGTTCGGTCGGCCGACCGGACGTCGACCCCGTCCATGGTCCACCATGGGAGCGGGGACAACAGATGTGAGGCGACCAATCGGTCGTCTCCCAACCCAATACACAGGGGGAAACCATGAGAAAAGTGACCAAGGGGTTCGCCCCGCTGGTGGCGCTCGCACTCGTTGCAGCGGCATGCGGCGGCGACGACGACGCGGCCGACGAGCCATCCGAACCGCCGGCAGAGGACACCGCTGACACCGGCGAGGAGCCGGCCGACGACACCGGGGAAGAGCCCGCCGACACCGGCGAGGAGCCCGCCGACGACACCGGCGAGGAGCCCGCCGACGACACCGGCGCGCAAGAGCCGGCCGAGGAGATCCTCACCGACGCCGGGGTCACCGACGAGGTCATCCGGATCGGCCTCAACGCCGACCTCTCCGGAGCGTTCGCTCCGCTCGTCACGCAGATCGTCGACGGCCAGGAGGCGTTCTGGGAGATCGTGAACGACAACGGCGGCATCGCCGGACGTGAAGTCGAGCTCGTGA
>CAXAWD010000479.1:0-3166 GCA_963972325.1 uncultured Acidimicrobiaceae bacterium | reverse complement strand
GGCGTCTTCGCGGACGACCTGTTGGCGGCTGAGCTGCCCGACCTCCCGGCCGAACGACGCACCGAGACCGTGGGATTCGTGTGCCGTCGCGCGGCTCAGGTACCGACGCCGCTCCGACTCGGCATCGTCGCGTTGGTGTTCGGGGTCGGGGCGTCGCAACGGGTCCTCGGTCGGCCCCGAACCACCGGCTTCCTCCGTCGGACCTCGCTCCCGTTCGTCGGTGAGCTGGCCCGCCTGGTTCGATCGCTCGGCTTCGCCTACGTGTGGGAGTCCTGGCCGGCCACCACCGAGCTCGGGGCACCGGCGTGACGAGGCACGGTCGTCATCACGACGCCGACGTGCTCGTCATCGGGTCAGGAGCCGGTGGCGCCACCACGGCTGCGCTCCTGGCCGAGGCCGGACGAGACGTCCTGATCGTCGAGGAGGGGGCCTGGGTCGAGCAGGGCTCGGTCGTGCCGTTCTCGCTCGAACAGATGGACCGGCAGTACCGGTCGGGTGGGGTCACCGTGGCACTCGGTCGTCCGTCGATCGCCTACACCGAGGGACGCTGCGCCGGAGGCGGCACCGAGATCAACAGCGGCCTGTACCGGCGGCCGGCCGAGGAGACGCTCGAGCGCTGGAGGCGCAGCCATGAGATCGCCGACTTCGGGCCCGAGGAGTTCTTCGGCATCTGTGACGAAGTCGAGTCGGCCCTCAGCGTGTCGACCGTGCCGGGCCGACAGACGCCTGCGAGCGAGCGGCTGCGCGACGGTGCGGCTCGCCTCGGTTGGGCGCACGACGAGATCCCTCGCTGGATGACGTATCCGGCCGGCGACGACGCCGACGAGGGCGAGCGACAGAGCATGACCCGCACGTACCTGCCGCGGGCCGTCGCTGCCGGGGCGCGGCTGCTGTGCGATCACCGTGTCGACCGGCTGGTGTGGGACGGACAGCGTGCGTTCCGCGCCGAACTCACCGGTCCCGACGGCGGTCCGGTCACCGTCGACTTCGGCGACGTGTTCGTGTGTGCCGGTGCCATCCAGACGCCTGCGCTGCTGCAGCGATCGGGCCGGCGAGGGCTGGTCGGCCGGTCGCTCGCCGTCCATCCGACCGTCAAACTCGCAGCGCGGTTCGACGAGGCGGTCAACGTCAGTACCGATGTGCCGGTTCACCAGGTGAAGGAGTTCTCGCCCGACCTCTCGTTCGGGGGGTGGGCGAGCCAACCCGGGCTCGTGGCGCTGGCACTCACCGACAACTGGGCCGAGATGCGCCGATCGGTCACCGCGTGGCCCGAGATCGCCGTCTACTACGCGGCGATCACCAGCGAGGGTCGGGGGCGGGTCACGGCGCTGCCCGGCATGCGCGACCCACTCGTGACCTACCGGCTCAACCGACGTGACCGCGCCCTGCTCGGTCAAGGGCTCGCCCGACTGGCGCTCGTGATGCTCGAGGCCGGCGCTCGCGAGGTGTTCCCGTCGTTCGCGTCCGCGCCGATCGTCCGTACCCGAGCCGATCTGGCGCAGGTCACCGAACGGTTCTCGGCAGCTTCGGCCAGCGTCATGACCGTGCACCTGTGTTCGACGGTCCCGATGGGTGAGGATCGCCGGGTCGCCGCGGCCGACAGCTTCGGCCGATTGCACGATGCCGACAACGTGTACGTCAACGACGCATCGTTGTTGCCCGACGCGCCGGGCGTCAATCCGCAGGCGTCGGTGATGGCCGTCGCGATCCGGAACGCCCGTCGCTTCCTCGAGGTGACACGATGACCGGCCTGCCGATGGCGCGACCGCCCATGATCGACGATCCGGACGTCACGATCGTGACCGGTGCCGGGGGCTGGCTCGGCACGGCGCTGATGACCACCATCACCGATCCGACGAACGCCGCCCACCGCAGCGGCGAGATCCGCCCGTTCGTCCGCAACCGGGTCGAGGCCGACGCACTGGCGGCGCTCGGTGAGGGCGTGCGCCCGGTCGTGGGCGACCTGCGTCGGGATACCGACGTCGACCGACTGTTCGACGGTCTCGCAGGCACCGTCGACGTCATCCACGCGGCCGGCGTGATCCATCCGCGCACCGTCGCGGAGTTCGCCGAGATCAACACCGAAGGCACGCGCCGCATGCTGTCCCGGGCACGTGATCGCGGCGTCCGTCGCTTCGTACACGTCTCGTCGAACAGTCCGTTCGGCACCAACTCCCACCCCGACGACCGCTTCCGCAACGACGAGCCGTATCACCCGTACTACGGGTACGGGCGGTCGAAGATGCTCGCCGAGCTCGCCGTACTCGAGGCGGTCGAGGCCGGCCTCGACACCGTCATGGTGCGACCGCCGTGGTTCTACGGGCCGCACCAGCCGCCCCGGCAGACCACGTTCTTCACCATGGTCCGCAAGGGGCTGTTCCCCGTGTTCGGCGGCGGGACGCAGTCGCGGTCGATGGTGTTCGTCGACAACCTCGTCGCCGGGGTGATCCGGGCCGAACTCGTCGCCACGCCACCGGGCCGCGGCTGGTGGATCGCCGACGCCCGGCCGTACACCGTCGCCGAGATCGTCGACACCGTCGGGCGGGCGCTCACCGACGAGGGATACGACGTCAGGCCCAACCGGGCCCGCCTGCCCGACCTGGTCGCGCAGGTCGCCGAGCGTGCCGACGCGTTGATCCAGCGCGCCGGCCGCTATCACCAGCAGATCCACGTGCTCGGTGAGATGAACAAGAACATCGCGTGCAGCATCGACGCCGCCCGCGCCGAACTCGGCTACGAACCAGCGGTGGAGTTGTACGACGGGATGCGCCGCAGCATCCGGTGGTGCCGATCGAAAGGACTCGAACTGTGACCCGAAGTCTGGTGACCGGAGGCAGCGGCTACTTCGGCTCGCTCCTCGTCGAGCGTCTCCTCGCCGCCGGGCACGCCGTCCGCGTGCTCGACATCTCCGACGACATCGACCGGCGTGACGACGTCGAGTTGGTGCACGGCGACATCCGTGACCGGGCGGTCGTCGAGCGCGCCGTCACCGACGTCGACATCGTGTTCCACAACGTCGCCCAGGTGCCGTTGGCCCGCGACTCCCACCTGCTGCGAACCGTCAACGTCGACGGCACCAGGGTCCTGCTCGACGCGGCCCGCGACACCGGCGTCGGCAAGGTCGTCCACACGTCGTCGAGCGCCGTGTTCGGGGTGCCCGAGATCA
>CAXAWD010000478.1:0-3175 GCA_963972325.1 uncultured Acidimicrobiaceae bacterium | reverse complement strand
CCACCGAGAACGTTGACATCGCGCTGTGAACTCTCGAACTGTACACATCGTGTTTCATTGAGATGTACACTTGCGGTATGGATGTGGCGGTCACGGAGCTCAGGGCGCACCTCGGTCGATGGATCGACGCGGCGCGCGAGGGGAACGAGATCGTGATCACCGATCGGGGGACTCCCGTGGCCCGGATCGTCGCTCTCGATTCGACGCCGCTGATCGATCGTCTCACCGAACAGGGCGTCATCAGTCGGCCGGTCAGTTCGACGCGGCCGGTCGCCGGCGGTCGGCGTCGGCCGACACCGAAGCGGCCCGTCTCCGACATCGTCGGTGAGCAGCGCCGCTGAACGTGTCGCTCGTCTACTTCGACTCGAGTGCGCTCGTCAAGCTCGTGCTCGACGAGCCGGGGTCCGACGTCGCTGCCGCGTTGTGGAACGCGTGTGACGTGGCGCTGTCCAGCCGACTGGCCTATCCCGAGGTCTGTGCGGCACTGGCGGCTGCCGGCCGCAACCACGACCTGACCGACGCCGAGGCGTCTGACGCTCTGGCCGATTGGGAGGTGTTCTGGGCGTCGATGCGCCCGGTCGAGTTGACCGACGACGTCGAGCGGGCAGCCGGTGCCTTGGCAGCGCAGCAACAGCTCCGCGGTGCCGACGCCGTTCATCTCGCCAGCGCGCTCGCGCTCGGCGATGCCGATCTCACGGTCGCGGTCTGGGACAGGCGACTCCACGCCGGTGTGCTGGCGGCCGGGCTGGCGGTCGCCCCTGCCGTCATCGGCTGACCGTGCCGTTCGTATCGGCGGATCTCCAACGCGCGGGTGGCTTTCCCATGCCTCACGGGTCGCTCGTCAGCCCCAGCGGACGCGACAGGTCTGCCGCCAGGTGTCCATCAGGCCGGCGTCGCCGTCGAGTCCGAGGGTCGTGTCGGCCGTGCGGTTCCAGAACGCGAGGTAGAGCTCGGCAGCCGTCGCTCTGACGGTGAGGTCGGCGTCGCCGACCATTCGGCACGTCGTAATCCCGTGCGGTTCGAACGTGAGGTGCCAGTGCTCGTCGACGTCGGACGCGTGGACGTGGATCGTTCGTGTGTCGTCGACCGCGACCTTGCCGGGGCGGGGAGCGAAACCGGCGAGCAGTTCGTCGAGCATGTCCGCAGCGAACGCCTCATCGAACTGTGACACGACCCCATGCGCCACCTCGGCGTCGAACCGGTGGATCGCGATCTCGCTCGCCTGGCGACGCGACCACATCGTGAGGGGCGTCGGTGCCGGGAGGAACGCGAAGCACTCGAGGTCGGGGGGCGCCGACTCCAGCACCCGCACCAGGTTTGCGTTCGTCCGGCGATACCAGGCGACCAGGTCGGCGTCGTCGGGCCAGGCGGTGGCGAGTTCCGGCCAGTGGGCGGTGAGATCGGGCAGATCGTCGACGTCGGCCCAGTCGTCGATCGGATGCGTCACGTTCTCCGCCGCCCACAGATGGATGAAGCCGAGATGACGGACCAGGTCGCGCATGGTCCAACCGGGGCACGGCGGGATCTCGACCGCCAACGAGCCGGCCTCGGCGGCCCTCGCGAACCGCTCGCCCTCGTCGCTCACGGCACCGATGTACTCCGACACGTCCACGACGGGCCCCTCTCTGGATGAGTCATCATCCAACTACTGCAAGTTGCAGTAGATCATTGCTGCAATCTGCAGTAAAGTCAAGCCATGCCCGCACGATTGACGACCTCCTCGTACGCGGTACTCGGGCTGCTCGCCATCCAGCCGTGGTCGGCGTACGAACTGGCCCAGCAGGCCACCCGCAGCCTCCGATTCGCCTGGCCCAAGTCGGAACGCCTCCTGTACGCCGAGCCGAAGAAGCTGGTCGAACACGGCCTCGCCACCGTGGCGAACGAACAGACCGGCGGGCGGACCAGGGCGGTCTACACGATCACCGACGCCGGTCGAACCGAGCTGCGAACGTGGATGACCACCTCGCCGCAACCGCCGGCGCTCGAAGCCGAAGCGCTCGTTCGCCTGCTGTTCGCGGAGAACGGCGACATCGACGATCTGCTCGCCGCCCTCACGAAGCTGGCCGACGACGCGACCGCCCTCCGCGAACAGGTCGCCACGATCAACACGTCGTACCTGGACGGCGGGCACCCGTTTCCCGACCGGGCGCATCTGTCGGTGTTGTTCGCCACATTCCAACTCGAGTTCTTCGACCTGGTCGTCAGGTGGGTCGACTTCGCGAAGGCGGAGATCGAGCGCTGGCCGTCGACCGATGGCCTCGGCATCACCGCCGGCACCGAGTCGATCCTGCAACTGATCAAGGAGGGCCGTTCGGTCCTCGATCCGGTCTGACCGGAGGAGCCGGTTCGGCGGCGTGGCCCCGGCGCGCCCACAATGGGCCCGTCGAGAGGAGACCGAGGTGGCCGAGCACGAGATGACCGATCCGGCAGCAGTGGGCATGAGCGGCGAGCGCCTCGAGCGCGTCGCCCCGGCGATGCAGGAGTTCGTCGACCGCGGTGTGGTGCGTGGCATCAGCACGCTCGTCGCACGCCGCGGGCAGATCGTGCACCGCAGCCTGCACGGCCACCGAGACGCCGAAGCCGGTCTTCCGATGACCGACGACACCGTGTTCCGCATCTACTCGATGACCAAACCGATCGTGTCGACCGCGCTCATGCTGCTCCACGAGACCGGGCGGTTCCAGCTCGACCAGCCGATCGCCGCCTTCCTGCCGGCGTTCGCAGCGCCGAAGGTGATGCAGGCCGACGGCTCCCTCGTCGACGCCGCCAAGCCGATCACGATCGGCGACGTGCTGGCCCACACGAGCGGGCTGACCTACGACTTCATGATCGACAACCCGGCGGCCGAGCTCTACCGCGAACACCGGGTGATGCACGACGCCACGCGCCCGCTCGACGAGGTGATCGACCTGATCGCCTCGCTGCCGCTCGCGTTCCAGCCGGGGGAGCGGTTCCACTACTCGGTCGGCATCGACGTGGCCGCCCGGCTGATCGAGGTGCTCGCCGATCAGCCGCTCGGCGACTTCCTCGCCGAGCGCATGTTCGGCCCACTCGGCATGAACGACACCGGGTTCGGTGTACCCGACGACCGGCTCGACCGCGTGTCAGCCATGTACGGCCTGCCCGACCTCGTGGGTGCCGACTACCACGCCGGCAACCTCCTCGAAGCCGCGCT
>CAXAWD010000477.1:0-3177 GCA_963972325.1 uncultured Acidimicrobiaceae bacterium | reverse complement strand
TTCGATCGCGGTGAGGTCGATCTCGGCGCGCGCCCACCGACCCGACGCGCCGCGGATGTCTGGGCGGTGGTGAAGGCCGACGGGTACGGCCACGGCGCGGTTCGGGTGGCGGAGGCTGCGGTGCGAGCGGGCGCAACGGGGCTGTGTGTCGCGCTTGTCGCCGAGGGTGTGGAGCTGCGTGCCGCAGGCATCGAGGCGCCGATCCTGGTGCTCACCGAACAGCCGGTGCAGCAGATCGACGAGTTGCTGGAGCACCGCCTGACGCCCACGGTGTACGGCGCGGACTTCGTGCGTGCGCTCGATGCCGCCGGTGCGACGATCGGCGTGCACGTCAACGTCGACACGGGCATGCAGCGCGTCGGCGTGCCGTTCGACCACACGGACGAACTCGCTTCGGCGCTGGCGTCGTCGTCGGTGAGCGTCGATGCGGTGTTCACCCACCTCGCCTGCGCCGACGAACCCGAGGCCGCGTCGAATCGGCTCCAACTCGATCGCTTCGACCATGCCCTCGCCGAGCTCCGGCGGGCCGGTGTCGACCCGGGTTCGGCGCACGCTGCCAACTCGGCGGGCGGTCTCGCGTTGCCCGACGCCCGACGCTCGCTGGTGCGAGCCGGCATCGCGATCTACGGCATCTCGCCAGGGCCGGGTGTCGACCACCTCTGTGGCGACCTTCGACCGGCGATGACGCTGACGGCGCGGGTGTCGTACGTCAAGCGGGTCGACGCCGGTTCGAGCATCTCCTACGGGTGGCGCCATACGTTCGATCGCCCGACCACCGTGGCGACGGTGCCGATCGGGTACGCCGACGGTGTGCCCCGTCGGCTCGGCACGCTGCCCGATCGCTCGGGCGCCGACGTGCTCATCGGCGGACGTCGATACCCGATCGTCGGCGTGGTCACCATGGACCAGTTCATGGTCGACGTCGGCGACGCCCACGTGCGCGCCGGCGACGAGGTCGTGCTGATCGGCGCACAGGGCGACGACCGGATCCGAGCCGAGGACTGGGCCGATCGGCTCGGCACGATCGGCTACGAGATCGTGTGCGGCATCTCGGCCAGGGTGCCGCGGGTCGTTCTGACTGGTCCCGAACCCTCGTAGCATCCACGTCGTCATGTTGTTGCGCGCCGATTCCCTCGCCGCCACGCACGCGATCGCCGCCGGGCTCGCTGCGCTGGCGCACCCCGGCGACATCATCGTGCTCGCCGGAGAGATGGGCGCGGGCAAGACGGCATTCGCACAGGGCTTCGGGCGGGCGTTGGGCATCACCGACCCGATCACGTCACCCACCTTCACCCTGGTGCACAGCTATCCGTGCCCCGACGGCCGTCGCACGCTCCACCACGCCGACATCTATCGACTCGATCGCACCGGTGACGTCGACGAACTCGCTCTGCACGAGCTCGCGGAGTTCGGCGGCATCGTGCTGATCGAGTGGGGCGATGTCGCCGCTGCCGGGTTGGGCGACCACCTCGAGGTCCGCCTGAGCCACGACGACCTCGATGGCGACCCGAACGCCGACCTCGACGACGCGGTGGCCGGCGACGACCTCGCGGACGACTTCGGGCTCGACACGGCACGCACGATCGAGCTGCATGCCGCCGGCTCGACATGGGCGGGCCGGTGGGATCGGCTGCAGAGCGACCTGGCGGCCTACCGGTGGTGAGTGCAACGTGTTGATCCTGGGTATCGAGACCGCGACCGAGCAGGTCGGCGTGGCGATCGGTGGGCACGAGGGAGTGATCGCCACCTTCGAGGTGGCGCGCGGTCGTCGTCATGCCGAGATCCTGACGCCGGCGATCGAGTTCGTGTGCCGGCAGTCCGACATCGACGTCGACGAGATCGGCTGTATCGCGGTCGACGTCGGCCCCGGGCTGTTCACCGGGATGCGGGTCGGGCTGGCCACGGCCAAGGCGCTCGCGCTCGCCCTGCGGATCCCGGTGATCGGCATCAGCTCGCTCGACCTCCTCGCGTTCCCGTGCCGCCACACCGATCGGGTGGTCGTGCCGGTGATCGACGCCCGCAAGGCCGAGGTGTTCTGGGCGATGTACCGGCAGGTGCCGGGCGGCGTGCAGCAGGTGAGTGCACCCACGGTGGGGCCCGTCGACGACCTCGTCGCCGATCTGCTCGCCCGCAGCCAGGACGTGCTGTGCGTGGGCGACGGCGCCGAGCGCTACCGCGACGACATCATGGAGGGGTACCGGTGCGAGATCTCGGCGCCGGTCCACCCCTCGGCTGCGGCGCTGGTGCAGCTCGCCCACGCGAAGGCGCTGCGCGAAGAGTGGGTGCGGCCCGACGAGATCGAGCCGGTGTACCTGCGGGCACCCGATGCCCAGATCAACTGGGCCACGCGGGAGAGCCGTCCGTGAGCGTCGTACCCCGACTCCTCGGGCGTGCCGCCGACGACCGGGCCGACGCCGACGATCTCGTGATCGAGCCGATGCGGCGACGTCACCTGCGGCAGGCGATGCCGTTGGAGGAAGCCGCGTACCCGACCTCGTGGTCGAGGACGGTGTTCGAGGGCGAACTCGACCAGGTCCGGAACGGCTCGCGCCTGTATCTCGTGGCTCGTCGGGGCCGAACGGTCGTCGGCTACGCCGGCGTGTGGATCGTGCCCGACCCCGACGGGGACCAGGCCCACGTGACCAACGTGGTCGTCGCTCCGGAGATGCGACGCCACGGTGTCGCCACCCGACTGTTGGTCGAACTGGCCCGTCGCATCGTCGAGCTCGGCTGTGTGGCGTGGACCCTCGAGGTGCGGGCGTCCAGCGACGGTGCCCAGGCGCTCTACCGTTCGTTCGGGTTCGCGCCGGCGGGCGTCCGCAAGAACTACTACGACAACAGTGAGGACGCGATCGTGATGTGGTGCCACGACATCGACACGCCCGAGTACGCCGATCGTCTCGCGGGGTTGGCGGGATGACCCGCGACGTGATCCCCGACGAGTCGACCCTGGTGCTCGGTATCGAGACGAGCTGCGACGAGACCGCCGCCGCGCTGGTGATGGGCGGCAACGACGTCGTGTCGAGCGTGGTGTCGAGTCAGATCGAGATCCACGCCGACTTCGGCGGCGTCGTGCCCGAGATCGCGAGTCGCGCCCACCTCGAGGCGCTCAACCCGGTGGTGGCTCGGGCGATCGTCGAAGCGGGTGTCGACGAGCAGCGGATCGGGCGGCACCAG
>CAXAWD010000476.1:0-3231 GCA_963972325.1 uncultured Acidimicrobiaceae bacterium | reverse complement strand
ACGTGATGTCGGAGACCCGCTTACCGCGTGCCGCTCTGGCGACCGTGGTCACCGTCGTCACCGCGGTCCGTTGGTGGTTCACGATGGAACGCACGGTGTTCCACGTCTCGCCCGACGAGCCGGCCCAGCTCGCCATCGCGAGGTGGCTCGCGGGCCGCACGCACTGGAACATGTTCGACCACGCCACCTGGCAGCCGGCGCTGGCGCTCCTGATCACGCCCGCCTACTGGCTCACCGACAACGGCGCTCACGTCGTGCGCTACGCCCTGTTCGTCAACTGTCTGATCGGCGGCGTCGCGGCGGCACTCCTCGCCGTGCTCGTCCGCCGCATCACCGGCCTCGGGTCATGGGGTTCGGCCGTGATCGCCGTGCTCATCGGTGTCGCTCCGTCGTCGCTGTCGGCGTCGTCGTTCATCTGGGCCGAGTCGCTCGTGTCGCTCACGTTCGTCGCGACCACGCTCGCGATCCTCCGCTACCACGACCACCCGACGTTCGCCACCGGTGCCGCCGCGGTCGCCCTCGGCGTCGCCGGATACGCCGTCCACTCCCGCCTCCTGCCGTTGGTCGGCACGACGGTGCTGCTCACGGTCGGCCGTGAACTGTGGCGGCACCGTTGGGCGTACGCCGTCGGCCTGCTCGCACTCACCGGCGCACTGTTCGCCGCGGTGTCGTCCTGGAAGCACTGGGTGCTCACACAGGTCTGGGACGACCCTGCCAACCAGAACACCGTGGGCGCGGTGTGGCGACGCACCCAGCATCCGCTCGAACTGCTCGACTCGATCCTCGGGCAGGCGTGGTACCAGATGGCTGCCACGTTCGGGCTCGCCGCGATCGGGGCCGCGATCATCGCCGCGGCCTGCGTCCGCACGGGGCGCATACCCACCCGCGACGCCCGGGTCGTCGCGATCACCACCGTCCCGCTGCTCTTGCTGTCGGCGGTGTTCATGTCGGACCGGCCTCGCGCCGACCAGTTCATCTACGGCCGGTACAACGACGCCGTGATGTGGCCGATCATCGCGGTCGGCATGGCCTGGCTCGCGAACCGATTCCGGCTCGGATTCGGACGCACCGACCGATGGCTCGCCGGTGGCGCGGTCGTCGCCCTCGTTGCCGCCGGCTGGGGTGTCGACCGATTGCACGGCGACTTCATCGAGGAGCGCTACGGCGTGCGGGGCATGATCGCCGGCATCCTCGCCTACGTCGACGACACCGACACGCTCCACATCTGGCGGACCACGCTGATCGTGACCGCCCTCACGCTGCTGATGTTCGCGTTCGTCGTGCTCGCCGGGTGGGCAGGGAGCGGTCGCAGCGGTGTGCTCGCGGTCGCCGCCACCCTCGCGCTCGTACTGGGCGTCGTCGGGGTGCAGCGAACCAAGGACGTCGCCGATCTCCGGCTGAACGGGTGGGAGTCCTCCGGCCCCGTGCGCGAGGTCGACGAGCTGGTGCCGCCCGGCGTCCCGCTCGCCGTGCGCACGATCCCGAGCTCGCAGGACCCGGTGGTGAGCTGGACCACGCAGCGCCAGCGGTACCAGGTGTACCAGTTCTTCCTGACCGACCGGATCGTGCTCCGTGACCGGGGGCTCGACGACGACATCGGCCCGTACGTCTTCGCACCGTTGCGCACCCCCGACCTGGTCGAGGCCGGAGCCGAACTGCTCTGGACCGACCCCAGCGTCCGGATCGGCCTGTGGCGCGAACCCGACCGCTGATCTGACAGCATCCTCCGGGTGAGCCGCTACGAGCACCCGTACCCGTCGCCGGACATCCTGGAGCGCCACCCGTTCGTCCCGCTCGACTTCGAGCGTCACCCCGTGGAACAGATGCGGGCCCGCGCCGACGGGTTCCACGACGAGATGGATCGTCGGCGCTCGGTGCGCATGCTCTCGGACGAACCGGTGCCGATCGACCTGGTCGAGCAGGCGATCCGCACGGCGAGCACGGCACCGTCGGGTGCCCACCATCAGCCGTGGCGGTTCGTGGTGACGGGCGACCCCGGGATCAAACGACAGATCCGCGAGGCCGCCGAGGCCGAGGAACGGACCAACTACGAAGACGGCCGCATCAACGACGAGTGGCGACGCGAGCTCGAGCCGCTCGGCACCGATTGGCACAAGGAGTTCCTGGAGATCGCCCCGTGGATCGTCGTGCTGTTCGAGGAACGGTACGGCCTCACCGACGCCGGCGAGAAGCGCCACCACTACTACGTCAAGGAGTCGTGCGGCATCGCGGCCGGGATGTTCATCACGGCCCTGCACCACATGGGGTTGGCCACGTTGACGCACACCCCGAGCCCGATGGCGTTCCTGACGAGGGTGCTCGGGCGACCGACCAACGAGCGACCGTCCGTGCTGTTCCCGGTCGGCCTCCCCGAACCCGGCTGCCTCGTGCCCGACCTCGCCCGGAAGCCGCTCGACCAGGTGATGACCGTGGTCGGCGACGTTCCGGGCGATGGTCGGGGAACCACTACGACCGCACCAGTTCGCGGTCGTCGAGGCCCGACAGGTCGTCGGGCACGTTGACGGCGGCCTCGCCCGTCACCGACGCACCCTCCACGTCGACGTGCGGCAGGAGCCGGTCGAGCCAGCCGGGCAACCACCAGTTGGCGTCGCCCATCAACGCCATCGACGACGGCACGAAGACCATCCGCACCACCGTCGCGTCGACCAGCACGGCCACCGACAGTCCGACGGCGAACATCTTCACCTCGACGTCGGGGGTGAGCAGGAACGCCGAGAACACGCTGATCATGATCAGCGCCGCCGAGGTGATCACCCTGGCGGTCGCCGCGAGACCGTCGACCACGCTCTGGTGGCTGTCGCCGCTGCGGACGAACTCCTCACGCACCCGGCTGAGCAGGAACACCTCGTAGTCCATCGACAGCCCGAACAGGATGGCGAACATGATCATCGGCAGGAACGGGCTGATCGGCACGGTCTGCTCGACGCCGAGCAGCTCGTTGCCCCAGCCCCACTGGAACACCGCCACGACCACGCCGTAGGCGCCTCCGATCGACAGCAGGTTCATGATCGCCGCCTTCACCGGCACGACGATCGAGCGGAAGACGAGCATCAGCAGCAGGAACGACACCCCGACGACCGCACCGATGAACCACGGCAGCCGCGCACCGAGCCGTTCGCTGATGTCGATGTAGCCGGCGGTGTTGCCGGTGACGTACACGTCGGCCGTCGTCGCCTCCGGGATCACCTCGTCGCGCAACGTGTGGACGAG
>CAXAWD010000475.1:0-3234 GCA_963972325.1 uncultured Acidimicrobiaceae bacterium | reverse complement strand
CGGGGATCAGGCGGCTGGTGGGGTGGAACGAGAGTTCCCAGGCGTGGCGGACCCCGAGGCGGTCGGCCACCCGCTCGACGTCGTCTCTCGTGATCGACTGGAGCGCGACGGCATCGATGTCGGCGTCGGCCAGCCCGTCTCCGATCGCGTCGGTGCCGAGGTTCGGCACGAGCCAACTGGCGATCGACCAGGTGCGCGGCACCGTCTCCATCGGCATGCGACCAGTCTGCCCGATCCACGCAGCGGGTGGGGTTCCACCCGCCCCGCAGCGACCTGCGAGAATCGTCGCATGTCACGAGTCGCATTCCTCGGTCTCGGTGTGATGGGCGGCCCGATGGCCGGCCACCTCGCTCGGGCCGGTCACGCAGTCACCGTCTACAACCGCACCGCGTCCAAGGCGCTGGCCTGGGTCGGTGAGCACGGCCATCAAGCGTCCCCGACCCCGGGCGAGGCGGTCGAGGGCGCCGAGTACGTCATGATGTGCGTCGGCAACGACGACGACGTCCGGTCGGTCGCCCTCGGCGAATCGGGAGCGATCGCGGCGATGGACCGGGGCTCGGTGCTCGTCGATCACACCACCGCGTCCGCCGACGTCGCCCGCGAACTCGCCGCGGCGTGCGCCGAACGAGGTATCGGTTTCGTCGACGCACCCGTCTCGGGCGGCCAGGCCGGCGCAGAGAACGGTCAACTGACGGTGATGTGCGGTTCCGACGACATCGAGGTGTTCGGCGCCGCCCGCGAAGTGATCATGGCCTACGCCCGCGAGTGTCGACGCCTCGGTGACGCCGGCGCAGGACAGACCACCAAGATGGTCAACCAGATCTGTATCGCCGGCCTCGTCCAAGGGCTCGCCGAGGGCATCGCGTTCGCGCAGAAGGCGGGCCTCGACATCTCCGAGGTGGTCGCCACCATCGGCAAGGGTGCGGCGGCCAGTTGGCAGATGGAGAACCGGGCCGAATCGATGGCTGCCGGCGAGTTCGACCACGGATTCGCGGTCGAGTGGATGCGCAAGGACCTGGCGATCTGTCTCGCCGAGGCCGACCGACTCGGTGCGCGTCTCCCCGTGACGGCTCTGGTCGACCAGTTCTATCAACACGTCGTCGAGCGGGGAGGGAGTCGGTGGGACACCAGTTCCCTGGTGCAGTTGTTGCAGCAGCCGTAGTCCTGGCCCTCAACGGGTGTGGCGGTTCGGACGGCGACGGTGCCCCGCCACCGGTGCTCGACGTCGCGCGCGGACAGGTCGCAGCCGGCACCACCGGCGAGTCGGCCGACGCGTCGGCGGGGGAGTCCGACCCCGTCGGCTCGGATGGCACGAGCCCGGCCGAACTGCCACCCCCCGACCCGTCGACGTACGAGGGTTCGTACCGGGTCGTCAATCTGTTCGCCCCGGTCGAGGACGAGGGCGACGAGCCCACCGCGGTCGACATCTGGGCCCGCCGGACGTTCGCCAACGGCCCGGTCCTGCTGGCGTCGGACATCGGTGTGGGCGCGGCGTCTGCGTACTTCTCGGCACCCGAGGGAGCCGATGTGGTGGTCGTGAGCGCGGGGGCGGGCCCTGACGGGGAGCAGCGAGCCTCGCTGCCCGTGCTGGTCGGCGACGAGCAGGTCACGACCGTGTTCACGAACGACGCCCGTGAGCCCCATGAGGCCGACGTCGTGCACCTGGCCGAGCGCGGTGCCGAAGCGGTGCCGGTGCCGCCCGCCGACGAGCACGGTCTGGTGGTCGTCGTGGCGACCAACCTCGAGGCGTTCGACGAGGAACTCCTCGCGTCGGTCGATGGTGCCGAGTTCCTGATCGGCGACGGAACCGCCACGTGTCGGATGCAACGCGGCGAAGCCGCCGGGGTTGCGGCCGGCGTCTTGGGCCCGGACGAACGGATCGAGCTGGACGTGGCTCCCGGGCCCGCGTCGATCACCTTCCACCCGGCGCCGTCTCTCGACGGTTGCGACCAACCGGCCGCCGCCCGGGCCATCGTCGACGTGGCGGCGGGCGAGACCGTGGTGGTGCTCGTCTACACGCTCGACGGTTCCGGGCTGTCGACGCTGACCGTGCGGCCCGGCTGAGTGCCCGTCGGCAGATCAGCCCAGGTCGAGCGGCATACGGTCGACACCCCGGATCGTGATCCGGTCGCGCCAGTGCGGCTCGTCGGCCAGTTCGATCCGGTCGAATCGACGGATCAGGCGCGTGATCGCCACGGTCGCTTCGAGTTTCGCCAGTGAGGCGCCGAGGCAGTAGTGGATGCCGGCGGCGAACGCCATGTGGCGTCCGGCGTTGGGGCGGTCGAGCAGCAGGGTGTGCGGGTCGGGGAACATCGCCGGGTCGTGGTTGGCGGCCCCGAGCACCGTGAGGATCGTGTGCCCCGGCTCGACGACGACGCTGCCGCCGGTCGCGTCGGCGAACGACATCGGTTGCATCGCCACCCGCACGGTGTGCTGGACCGGGCCGTCGAAGCGGAGCAGTTCGTCGACGGCGGTGGCGTCGAGGGACGGATCGTTGCGCCACCGGTGGAGCTGAACGAGGTGGCGCAGCAGGGCGAGCGTGCCGTTGCCGATCAGGTTGACCGTGGTCTCGTGGCCGGCGACGTAGAGCAGCACGACGAACGAGATCAGCTCCTCGTAGCTAAGGGTGTCGCCGTCGTCCTCGACGGCGAGCAGGGCCGAGAGCAGGTCGTCGCCCGGAGCAGCACGACGCGCTTCGATCACCTCGATCAGGTAGGGGACGAGGGCGAGCACGGCGGCCTCGGCGGCATCGAGATCGTCGATGGTCGCCGCCGGTTCGAGGCTCGCGGTCAACGCCTGGCTCCAGTCCCGGAGCTCGTCGGCGCGGTCGGTCGGCATGTCGAGCAGTTCGGAGATGACCTGGAACGGGACGGGGAACGCGAGGTCGTCGATCAATTCGATGTGGCCGCGGTCGGCGGCGGCGTCGAGAGCGGTGTCGACCATCTGCTCGATGCCCGGCCGGAGCAGCTCGATCTGGCGTGGCGTGAACGCCTTGGACACGAGCCGACGGAGTCGGGTGTGATCGGGGGGGTCGAGGTTGAGGATCGACTTGGCGCCGTCACGACGTCGCTCGCGTCGTCGCATGGCGACCTCGTCGTTCGGGTCGGCGATCGCGTTGGCTTCGACGTCCCTGCTGACCTCGTTGCTGCGGAGCACGGAGAACACGTCGTCGTACCGGGTCAACACGGTCGAGCCGCCGGGTGCCAGGTAGGCGGGGGCCTCCGAGCGCAGCCG
>CAXAWD010000474.1:0-3243 GCA_963972325.1 uncultured Acidimicrobiaceae bacterium | reverse complement strand
CCGTCTGCAGCGAGTGTTCGAGGCGGGACACCGGGAAACCCCCGTGATCGCGCTCGAGTAGACGGAGCTGCTCGATGATGTTCTCGGCTGCCAACGCCTGGGTCACCGGGAGCTGGTTCGCGATCAGGCTCCAGTCTTCCTGCGTCGACTGGTCGAAGGCCGTGAACGTGGCGCGCAATTCGGTGTCGCTCATCACCGCAATGTAGGCCGTTTTGCGGAATGGCATCGACCCGGGCCGTGAATCGGGCAGACTCGGGGCCGTGTCGAAGCTCACCGAACTCGTACGCGACCACACCACGTTGGATGCCGCGCAGACCGCGCATCTGAACCGTCTCGTCTCCGAGTGGGGAATGCTCGCCGACTTCTCGTTCTCCGACCTCCTGCTGTACGTGAAGAACCGCGAAGGTGCATGGGTCGTCGTCGGCCAGGTTCGACCCGCCACCGGAAAGACGATCTACCCCGACGACTGGGTCGACGGCGTCGCCAACCGGTCGGAGAACGCGGTGCTCGACCAGGCGTACTCCACCGCCGAGGTGGCGGAGGGCGACATCGTGGTGGAGGGGATCTCCGACGAGACGCGCATGATGGCGATCCCGGTGCTCTACGGGTCGACACCGATCGCGGTGCTGACCCGGGAGTGGATCGAGACGTCCGGTCGCGGTCCCGGCGAGCTCGAGCGGGCCTACACCGAGGTCTTCACGAACTTCGTCACGATGATCGCGGCGGGCGACTTCCCGTTCCCGCAGCGGGTCGGCGACTCGAGCGCGGCACCCCGGGTCGGTGACGGATCGCTGTGGCTCGACGATTCGGGACAGGTGCTCTACGTCTCGCCCAACGCGAGTTCGGCGCTGCATCGTGTGGGGATCCAGGCGTCGGCGATCGGGCTCCGACTCGCCGAACTCGGCTTCTACGACGGCCCGGTCCGGCAGGCATTCGAGCGCCGTGAACCCGTGATCGAAGAGTTCGAGCAGGGGCCGAACGTCACGCTCCTGTGCCGGTGTGTTCCGTTCCTCCGCGAGGGCGAGGTCACCGGCGGCGTGCTGCTGCTGCGCGATGTCACCGAACTCCGCAAGCGTGATCGGCTGTTGCTCAGCAAGGATGCGACGATCCGCGAGATCCACCACCGGGTCAAGAACAACCTCCAGACGATCTCGTCGCTGCTGCGCTTGCAGGCGCGTCGGTTGACCAACCCCGAGGCGATCTCCGCGGTCGGCGAGTCGGTCCGGCGGATCCGCACGATCGCGTTGGTGCACGAGGCGCTCTCGCGCGAGCCCGGCGACGACGTCACCTTCATCGAGATCGTGCGTCCGCTGTTGCGCCTGGCGGAGGAGGGGCTCCAGTCTCCCGATCGTCCCGTGATGTTCTCGGTGAAGGGCGACGGTGGCCGGATCCCCGCGGCGATCGCCACGCCGTTGTCGGTCGTGCTGACGGAGCTGCTCCAGAACGCGGTCGACCACGGATTCCCCGAGGGGTCGGGCGGGGGATCGGTGCTGGTGCGGCTCGACAACGACGACCATTCCCTGGCGCTGTCGGTGATCGACGACGGCCGCGGAGTCGCGTCCGGCTTCACGCTCGACTCGGCGACCGGTCTCGGGCTGTCGATCGTGCGCACGCTGGTCACCACCGAACTCAACGGGGAGATCGTGATGCGGCCGCTCACGTCCGGCGACGCCGAACGGGCAGGGTTCCACTCCGACCGGCAGCCGCGCGGCACCGTGGTGGAACTGACCGTTCCCATCGTGGCCGAGGAGTGATGTGCCGGGCCGGCTGAGTCGGCGTCGAATCGGGCTCGCCGGTGTTCTCGTCGGCGGCGCGGTGCTCTGGATCGCCGGGCTCGTGTGGTTCCGCCCGTGGATCGCACACAACGACTTCGCCATCTTCCGGATCGCGCTCGAACGCGAGTTGGACGGACACATTCGTGTCGTCGGCGCCCATTCGCGCCTCGGGGTGTTCCACCCCGGCCCACTGCGCGAGTGGGTCTTCGCGTTGCCGTACTGGTTCAGTGGCCGTCGTTCGGCCTCGCTCCCGGCGACTGCGCTGGTGCTCAACGCCGGGTGGGTCGTGTGGACGCTCGCGGTGCTGGCGCGGTTGCGTCATCGTCATCGTCCGTGGGGCGTCGCCGGTGTGTTCGGACTCGCGCTCGTGGTCGTCGCCCTGGGGGCCGACATCGGCAGCCCGTGGAACCCACACCTTGCGATCGTTCCTGCATACCTCGCCTGCTGGTCGCTGGTCACCGTGATCGTCCGCGACGGCCAGGGGTGGGTCGCATGTCTGTGTTCGGCGTCGTTCGCCGCACAACTGCACGCGTCGATGCTGATCGTCGGCGGAGCGGTCCTCGTCGCTGCCTTGGTCACGATCGCGTCCCGGCGTGACGCCCGGATGACGGCGTACGCGGTCGGGGTCGCGCTCCTGCTCTGGTCGGGGCCGATCATCGACCTGCGACGAGGTGCCGACGCCAACCTCGTACGGCTGGGAACCGTCGGCGCCGACGGCGACCCCGTCGGATGGATCGGGGCGGTCGGTCACGTCAGCCGCCTCCTCTGGCCCGGCACCCCGTGGCAGCGAATCTCGGTACGGCCGAGCATCACCGAGTTCACCGCGCTGTCACCTGTGTGGTTGCTGACGGTGGTGATCTTCCTGGGTGCGGCGGTGATGGTCGGTCGGTACGTGCGGCAGAACGCTCCCGACGTCGAGCCCGGTGACGCCCCCGGCGGGCCGGAGCCCGACGCGATGGCGCCGGTCGCCGGTCTCGTCGCGCTCGGCGGGCTCACGCTCACGGTCGTGTCGGTGTCGTTGTTCGTCGAGCCCGTCTATCGCTATCTCTACGGTCCGCTCCAGGGCGTTGCGGTGTTCTCACTCGCCGTGGCCATCGGCGGGGCGGTGACGGTGACCCAGACGCTGGCGGGAGACGGTCTGCGACGACCATCGGGATCGATGGTGTCGGTGGCTGCCGTCGCGGCGACGGGCGTGGCGGTGCTCGTGATCTCGATCGTGTTCGTGTCGGTGCCGCGTCGGGACGGTCCGAGCGTCGAACGGAGCGAACTCGGGGTCGAGGGTGCGGTCACGGCGGCGTTGGAGCGACGGCCGGGCTGGCGCACGATCGAGGCGGTGCCCCTCGATCTGATCGGTGCAGGCGACCTCGACGCCGAGGTGCTCGACGTGGCCCTGCGGCGCGGCGTCGATGCCCGGTCACGTCGGGTCGAGTTGGGCCTCGACGCACCCGATCAGGTCGACGGTGTGTTC
>CAXAWD010000473.1:0-3254 GCA_963972325.1 uncultured Acidimicrobiaceae bacterium | reverse complement strand
CGGTTCCGGGTCGCGAGCATCTCCAAGTCGATCACCGCGATCACCATGCTCCGTCTCGTGGAAGCGGGCGTGCTGACGCTCGACGACCCGGTCGGCGACGTGTTGGTCGAACATCTCGGGCTGACCACGGTCGATCCCGACGTGGCGTCGACCACGGTCCGCGAGCTGCTCAGCCACACGGCCGGGTTCCCGCAGCACGAGGGCACCTTCTTCTCCAACGGCGCCGCGTCGTGCACCGAGGCCGCCACGATCGGGCTGGCCCGGTCGGTGTCGAGCGGCAACGGCTTCCGATACTCGAACATGAGCTACTGCGTGCTCGGGCTGCTGATCGAGGCGGTCACCGGCAAGACGTACGAGCGGGTGGTCGACGAGCAACTCCTCACTCCGCTCGGCATCGGCGGCATGCGACTCACCAGCACCTACGAGCTCGGGCCCGACGAGGTCTCGCACCACCCGTCGCCCAACCGCAACTTCATGGAGGCGCTCGGTGCCGCCGGCGCCTGGAACGCCACACCGAGCGATCTGGTCACCATCTTCAACTCGGTCGATCCGAGCACCCCCGGCTGGAAGGCGTTGTCGCCCGAGATGCTGGCCGTGCTGCGGTATCGCATCCCGGCCGCCACGCCGCCGGCCGGTTACGGCTTGGGCGTCATCAACTACGACGGTGACGCCTGGGGGCACACCGGCACCTTGCAGAACACGCACGCGATGGTGCTGGTGCAACCCGGTGGCCTGACGTGGGCGGTCACGGTGTCGGGCGAGTATCCCAGCAATACGGGCCAGCTGCGATCCATCATGCAGCATGCGTTTGCCTCCGGGTTCCCCACGAGCTGACGAGACCACGGCGTCGTACCTGACGCCGGCGCTACAGCGATGGAAGCGCTGGGCCGACCCGGTGCTGTTGGTGCTGGCGCTCGGCTCGATCCCCGTCCTGCTGCTCGAGGTGGAGAAGGCCGAACTGCCCCGGGCCGACCAGGTGTTCATCGACGTGGTCAACGTCGTGGTCCTCGTGGCGTTCGCCCTCGACTACGTCATCGGTCTGTTCCTGACCGACGACCGGTGGGGATACGTGCGGGGCGAATGGCTGAATCTGTTGATCGTGATCGGCTCGGCCGCGGCGGTGGCGCCCGACCTCGCCGCGTTCGGGACGACGCGGGCGTTGCGTGGTCTGCGGCCGTTGCGAGCGACCGTGTCGCTCGTGCGCGTGATCGTGATCGGCGGCATCGCGGCGCGGGAGGGTCGTCGCATCGTCCGGCAGAACGCGGTGCGGTTCGCGGTCGGTGTGTCGCTGTTGACGTGGTTCACGTCGGCCGCGGCGTTCACGATCGCCGAGGACGTCGGGGTGGGCCGATCGGTGAGCGGCTTCGGCGACGCGCTCTGGTGGTCGGCGGCCACGATCACCACGGTCGGCTACGGCGACATCACGCCGGTCACGGTGGCCGGCCGTGGCGTGGCGCTCGTGACGATGGTGGTCGGGATCTCGACGTTCGCGATCATCACCGCCCGGGTGGCGAGCTTCCTGGTGAGCGACGACTGAGACGGCCATGGAACAATGGCCGGATGGATCTTCCGCAGCAGGGTAGGAGCGCCGACGAGGTCATCGCCGATCTCGAACGGATGCGGGGCGACGACGTCCGGTGGCGGGAGGGCAGGGCGTTCAGCCTCGTGTACGACGGCGGCCCCTCCGTGCACGAAGTGGCCGAGCGGGCGGCGATGCTGTACCTGCACGAGAACGCGCTGAACACCAAGGCGTTCCCGTCGCTCGGGCAGATCCAGTCCGAGGTCGTCCGCTGGACCGCCGGCTTGTTGCACGGGCCCGACACGGCGGCCGGATTCCTGACGAGTGGCGGCACCGAGTCGATCCAGTGCGCGGTGCTCGCAGCACGTGAGCGGGGCCGGGCCGAGCGTGGCATCCGGTCGGGCGAGATCGTGGTCGCCGAGTCGGCCCACGCCGCGTTCCACAAGTCGGCGCACATGTTCGACATGCCGATCCACACCACGCCGGTGCTCGACGACTGGACGGTCGACGTCGATGCGATGGCCGATGCGGTCAACGAGAACACGGTGCTCGTGGTCGGCTCGGCGCCGCAGTATCCGCAGGGTGTGGTCGACCCGATCCCGGCGATCGCCGAGCTGGCGGCGTCGGTGGGGGCGAACTGCCACGTCGATGCCTGTATGGGCGGGTTCGTGTTGCCGTTCGCCGAGATGCTCGGCCGTGACATCCCGCCGTGGGACTTCCGGGTGGAGGGGGTGCACTCGATCTCGGCCGACGTGCACAAGCTCGGGTACGCGCCCAAGGGGATCTCGGTCGTCTTGCACCGCACCAAGGAGCTCCGTCGGTACCAGACGTGGATGTTCGACCGGTGGCTGGGTGGCTTCTACGGTTCGCCGAACCTGCAGGGCACCCGGTCGGGCCTCCCGATGGCGGCGGGGTGGGCGGTCATGCAGCACCTCGGGGTGGACGGGTACGTCGATCTGACCCGGCAGACGCTCGAGAACGCCGATCGGATGCGGGCGGGGATCGAGGCGATCGACGGGATCCGTGCGCTCGGCGACGGTGGGCTGCACCTCGTTGCGATGGCGGGCGACCCGGATGCGCCGACGCCGATCGACGTGTTCGCCCTCGGCGACGCGCTGGCAGCGCGCGGGTGGCATCTGGATCGTCAGGGGCCGCCCGATTCGTTGCACTCGACCGTGAGCAACTCGAACACCGGGGTCATCGATCAGTTCGTGGCGGACCTCGGCGAGTGCGCGGCCGAGGTGCTGGGCCGGTCGGTGACCGACCGCAGCACCTCGTACTCGACGGTGGAGTAGTCGCGACGGTGGAATAGCCGTCGACGCCGGGCGGCGACGCGGTGGGGTCAGCCGGCGGGTACGACGACGAGTTGGGCCTCGGCTCCCTGCTGCTGCAGGTCGATCTGGGCGTCGGCGAGGTCGTCGGCGATCTCGGGTGCGACGCAGATCGTGAGGCCGTGTGCCTCGCCGACCTGGTCGCCGTCCATCGGGGTGTCGACGAAACCGAGCGTGATGCCGCCCGTGTTGCCGTCGGTGGCGGGCGCCGATGCGACGCGCAGGCTGGCGTCGTCGGGAATGTTCTGACGTTCCCGGGTCTCGGTCAGGGCGTGTGCGGCGTTCTGGCTCAGGGTCAGCATGTGCGTGTTCATCCTCCTGGATGTTCGTGGGTGTGAACTCGCGCGCGTACCCGACGGATGTGATCTCAAACCTGATCCCGCGAAGCGGGCCTCGAACGTGGA
>CAXAWD010000472.1:0-3258 GCA_963972325.1 uncultured Acidimicrobiaceae bacterium | reverse complement strand
AACCGCTCCTACGTGATCATGAACTCGGTGCTGTACCACCTGCACCCGGTGAAGGTGAAGCGCCACGCGGTCAAGGTGAGCTACACGCTCTGCCTCGGCGGGCTCAGCTTCTTCCTGTTCATCCTGCTCACGGTCACCGGCATCTTCCTGATGTTCTTCTACCGGCCCGAGGCGACCGCCGCCTGGGACGACATCTCCAACCTCCAGACCTCGGTCACGTTCGGCCTCCTGGTCAGAAACATGCACAGATGGGGCGCGCACCTGATGGTGCTGTCCGTGTTCTTGCACATGGCCCGCGTCTTCTATCACGGCGCGTACAAGGCGCCCCGTGAGTTCAACTGGGTGATCGGTGTCATGCTGCTCAAGCTCACCCTGCTGCTGTCGTTCACCGGCTACCTCCTCCCGTGGGACCAGTTGGCCCTCTGGGCGGTCGCCGTCGGTACCAACATGATGGGGTACACCCCGGTCTTCGGTCAGGACGTCAGATTCGTCCTGCTCGGCGGCGCCGAAATCGGCTCCGAAACGCTCTTGCGCTGGTACGTGCTGCACGTGCTGTTCCTCCCGTTCGTCATCGTCATCTTCATGGCCATCCACTTCTGGAGAGTCCGAAAAGATGGCGGCATCAGTGGGCCGTTGTGATCGGAGCATCGAATGACTGAGATCCCCGAACATCTGTTGAAGCGGGCCAAGGAGGCCCGCGAGAAGTCGGCAGCCGCCGAGCCGGCGGCCGAGGCCGCCGCGCCCGCCGACGAGCCGGCCGGCGACTCGCGCATTCCCGAGCACCTGCTGCAGCGCAGCAAGGCCGCCAAGGCCAAGGCCGACGGTGGCGACGCCGAGGCATCCGGTGGCGGTGTCGCCGTGGCCGACAAGGTCGCATCCGTCGTCCAGGCGACGCCGACGGGTGGTGGCGTCCCGGTCGGTGCCGGCCCCGGTGGTCACACGCAGCGGCTGCTCACCGTCGTCAAGTCGGGCTCGATCCAAGACGTCAAGGCCCAGCCGGTCGACAAGGTCCACACCTGGCCGCACCTGCTCGCCGCCGAATTCGTCGCCGCGCTGGCCTGTACCGCCTTCGCGTTCCTGTTCTCGATCTGGGTCAACGCCCCGTTGCTCCAGCACTCGAACCCCAACCAGACACCCAACCCGTCGAAGGCGCCGTGGTACTTCCTCGGTCTGCAGGAACTGCTCACCATGTTCCACCCGATGATCGCCGGCGTGACGATCCCCGGTGTGGGTCTGATCATCCTCATCTTCGCCCCGTACATCGACAAGAACCCCTCGAACAAGCCCGAAGATCGCAAGTTCGCGATCTCGCTGATGACCGTGCACCTGATGTTCTGGGCCGTGCTCGTGATGATCGGCTCGTTCTTCCGGGGCCCCGGATTCAACTTCACGCTCCCATGGCGCGACGGGCTGTTCTTCGAGCTCTGAGTGCCGGAGAGAGGTAAGGAGGCAACAACATCATGAATGCAACTGCCGTGATCATCATCGCCATCGGCGCTGCGGTCGTGCTCGGCGCGATCGCGTTCCTCACGCTCGCCCGTCGTTCCGACGTCCGTGGTGCCGGCGCGCTCAGCGCCGAGACGGTCAAGCGCGACCGTTCGGCTCGCAGCGAGCGCGGCGCGCTCGTCGACGCGCCCACCGGTGCCGAGGTCGAGGCCGAAGCCGAGGCGCTCCGCAAGCCGGGCGCCGGGCTCGCCCCGGTGTCGTCCGACACCGGTCTCACCCCGTGGACCCCGCCCGACCCCGAGGCGCTCGGCGTCAGCCGTCGTCAGTTCTTCAACCGCGCGACCATCTCGCTGATGGCGGCCGGTCTGGGCACGTTCGGTGCGGCGAGCTTCGTCGCCTTCCTGTGGCCGACCAAGACCGGCGGCTTCGGTGGCAAGGTGCCGATCGGCCGCATCGACGACATCCGTTCGGGCATCCGTACCGGCAACGGGTTCTTCTACGCCCCCGAAGCGCGCGCCTGGGTCACCGAGTACCCCGGCGACGCGATCCCGAAGGCCGAAGAGGCCTACGCGTCGAGCCTGCTGCCCGGCATCGAACAGGGCTTCATCGCCAGCTACCAGAAGTGCCCGCACCTCGGGTGTCGTGTGCCGCAGTGTGTGTCGAGCCAGTGGTTCGAATGCGGTTGCCACGGCTCGCAGTACAACCGTGTGGGTGAGAAGAAGGGTGGCCCGGCCCCGCGCGGCATGGACCACTTCCCGCTCGAGTTCTCCGCGGCCGGCGAGGTCACGGTCGACACCGGCACGATCGTGCAGGGCGTGCCGATCGGTACCAACACCACCGGCCAGGAGGCCGAGGGTCCGCACTGCGTCGGAGCCTCGGATCACTGATGCGCACCTTGTCCAACGTCTCCCCGAACCATCCTGACGGAGCAGAAGTACGCCGATGATCGCACTCACATCCACCTCGATCGCGTGGCTGCTCTTCGCGATCATCCTCGGCGGCTGGGCCGTCTACGCCGTTCTCAACCTGCGCCAGGCTCACGACGAGCTCGGCTCCGAGGTCGAGATGGCGGCCAACCGCAAGAAGTACTACGAAGACGAAGAACTCGAAGGTCCGCGCCTGACGCGCGTCCTCGGCATCGGCGTCATCTTGCTGGTCATCATCGTCGTCGGGCTGCCGCTCTACTGGATCCTCGAACCGGCACGCCTCGCCGGCGCCCAGGACGCCAAGGAAGAGCAGTTCATCGAGTGGGGCTCGAGCCTGTTCGCGCCCACGGCCGACGGCGGTTTCAACTGCGCCGGTTGCCACGGTGGCATGAACGGTGGCGGCGGTGCCGCCCCGTACAACCTGACCGATCCGGCCACCGGAGCGGTCACCGCGGTCAGCTGGACCGCTCCGGCGCTGAACACGATCTTCTACCGGTTCGACGAGGACGAGGTTCGTTTCATCCTCGTCTACGGACGCCCGTTCTCACCGATGTCCCCCTGGGGCGTCGACGGTGGCGGCCCGATGAACGACCAGCAGATCGACACGCTGATCGCCTACCTGCACAGCATCCAGATCGAGCGCGAAGATTGCGGTGTCGGCGAAGACGACGCACGGACCTGCCCGTCGGGTCACCTCCCGAGCGAGATCCAGGACAGCATCGACGCGCAGGCCAACGCAGCCGTCGCCGACGGTACCTACGACTCGTACGGCGAGGCGTTGTTCAACCTCGAACTGGCGAGCGGCGCCTACAGCTGTGCCCGCTGCCACACCCCGGGCTGGAGCTGGGGCGACCCCGGCGTGCCCGGACAGGGCGGCTTCGGCTGG
>CAXAWD010000471.1:0-3277 GCA_963972325.1 uncultured Acidimicrobiaceae bacterium | reverse complement strand
GACCGATCGGCCGATATCGGGGTCGTCCTCGTGGCGGACGCCCTCGCTCGGGTGCGCGCCGCTCTACTTGGCGAACGTGTCGATCATCAGGCGCACGTCGGGCGCCAGCGGGTACAGGATCGGGCAGGTGCAGCCGTTGGCGACGTATTCGTCGACCTTGGCGCGCACCTCGTCGGGGGTGCCCGACGCGGTGATCATCTGCACGATGTCATCGGGCACGAGCTTGCTCGCCGCGACGACCTCGTCGTGGGTGGCGGGCCACGTGAGCACCTGGCCGATCTCGTCGAGCAGCTCCTGGGGCACACCGGACGCCTTCATGATGTGTGGCTGCTGGCCCAGGTACTGCGTGACGAGCAGACGGGCGCCGTCGAGCGCCGCCTGGCGATCGGTGTCGACCGAGCAGACCACCAGCTGCGGGCGGTCGATGTCGTCGAGCGTGCGCCCGGCCTTGGCCGCGCCCCGCTCGAGCGCTTCGAGCGCCCGCACGTTGTAGTCGGGGCTCACCAGGTAGTTGAGGACGGCACCGTCGGCGATCTCGCCGGTGAGCTCCATCATCTGCATGCCGGTGGCGCCGATGTAGATCGGGACGTCCTTCGGGCGGCGCTCCTGGTGCACGTAGTCGAGCTCCACCCCGTCGAGATGAACGTGGTAGCCGTCGATCGACACCGTCTCGTTGTTGAGCAGACCGCGCACCGCCTCGACCACTTCGCGCATCACCTTGAGCGGGCGGGCCCGGTCGATGCCGACCTTCTCGGCCAACGGGTCCCACCAGGCGCCCAGCCCACAGATCATGCGGCCGGGGGCGAGGTCGTCGAGGGTCGAGAACGTGCTCGCCAACCGTGCGGCGTTGCGGGTCCAGATGTCGATGACGCCCGACCCGACCTTGATGCGGTCGGTCGTGGCGCCGAAGGCCGCCATCGGCACGACGGCGTCACGCACCAGCCGGCTGTCGGCCTGCCACACCGCGTCGAAGCCCTTGGCCTCGGCGTACTGCACGAGTTCGATGCCTTCGTGCATCGGGTGGGCGTCCTGGAGATACAGCGCGACCTGATCCATCGGACGAGTCTCCCACATCCGTTGTACGAAACGTACAAAGTCGAACCCAATTCCGGCACCGTTCCCGCTGCATCCGAACGCCGCTCTCCGTGCGTAGCCCGTATGTTGAGCCCGACGACCCGGCGCCCGCGCCCCGACCCAGGACGACCCCCCACCGACGATGTTCCTCGCACTCAAGGAGATGGCCAGAGCCAAGGTCAGGTTCGGACTGCTCATCGCCGCGATCGGGATGCTGGTGTTCCTGATCCTCTTCCAACAGTCGCTCCAGAACGGCTTGCTCACATCGTTCGTCGGAGCGATCCGCAACCAGTCGGCACCCGTGCTCGTCTACTCGGTCGACGGTCAGCGGGTGATCCAGGGCAGCATCATCACGCCCGATCTCGAGGAGCTGGTCCGTACGACCGACGGGGTCGGCGACGTCGGCCACATCGTCCAGGGCACGTTCACCGCCACCGCCGACGGCGTTCGGTACGACACCACGCTGCTCGGCTACGACGACCCTGACCTCGGGGCACCGACCACGCTCGTCGCCGGCGAGTACCCCGACGCTCCGGGCGAGGCGGTCGGCAGCGACGCCGACGCCGATCAGGGGTTCGGTGTGGGCGACACCGTCACGATCGAACCGAGCGGCTACGAGATCACCATCGTGGGGCTCGCCCGCGACGTGCAGCTCAGCGCCGGCCCCACGTTGTTCGTCCGGGCCGACGACTACACCGAGGTGCTCCGGTCGGTGAACCCCGACGTCACGTCGGTGCTCCCGAACGTGCTCGCCGTGTCCGGCGCCGACGGGCTGACCGATGCCGAGGTCGTCGACCGCGTCAACGCACAGTCCGACGAACTCGACGCCCTCACCAAGAACGACGCGGCCGACGAGACCCCCGGTGTCAGCCAGGTGCGCCAGTCGTTCATCATCATCTTCTTCCTGTACGGCCTCGTCGTGCCGTGCGTGACCGGCCTGTTCTTCCTCATCGTCACGTTCCAGAAGTCGGGCGCGCTCACACTGCTGCACGCGATCGGAGCGCCAGCGGGCCGTCTGGTCCGGTCGCTGCTCATCCAGGCCACGCTGATCGTCGTCGCCGGGTACCTGCTCGGCCTCGCGCTCTACACACCCGTCTCCCAGCAGCGACTCGGGGGCATCCCGCTGCGGTTCGAAACCGACGCCGTGATCGTGTGGGCCGTGCTGCTGATCGTGCTCGGTATCGGGAGCTCCCTGCTGGCGGCCCGACGAGTGCTCGCGATCGACCCGATCGAGGCCACGACGGGTGGGGGCAACCGATGAAGCTCGCGCTGCGTGAACTGGTCCGCCGTCCCGGCAAGTTCGTCACCGCGACGGCGATCCTGACGCTGATCGCCATCCTGCTGATTTTCCTCGGCGGGTTGCTCGACGGGCTGATCCGTTCTTCCACCGGCGCCGTGCGGGCCCAGCAGGGCGATGCGCTCGTGTACTCGGAATCGTCGCAGGCGTCGTTCCTCCGCAGCCGCATCGACGCCGACCGACGGAGTGCCATCGCCGACCTGCCGGGCGTCGACGAGGTCGGTGGGCTCGGCGTGGTGCAACTCGGCGCGCGGGTGCCCGGGAACGGACCGCGCGATCTCGCCAACGTCGCCGTCTGGGGCTACGAACTGCCGCCGGCGGGCGTGCCCGAGGCACCCGCACCCGGCGAGGCCTGGGCCGACGAGGTACTCGAAGCCGACGGGGTCGAACTCGGCGACGAGCTGTTGGTCGGGCCATCTCGCACGCCGATCGTCGTCGCCGGTTGGGTCGACGACACCGCCTACAACGGGCAGGGCGGTCTGTGGACCGATGTCGCCACCTGGCGTTCGGTGCTCGCGGACAACCGACCCGACGCCGTGCTCGCCGACGGCGTGTTCCAGGCGCTCGTGGTGCGCGGCGACGGTTCCACCGACGTCGTCGCCGACATCAACACCGCGTTCGGGGCCGACGTGCAGGCGCTGACGATCTCCGACGCCGTCGATGCGATCCCCGGCGTGACCGAACAGCAGAAGACCTTCAACCAGATCCTCGGCGTCACGGTCGTCATCGCGCTGGTCGTGATCGCGCTCTTCTTCGCGCTGCTCACCGTCGAACGCACCGGCCTGTACGGCGTGCTCAAGGCGATCGGTGCCGAATCGCGCACGCTGATCGCGGGCCTCGTCGCCCAGGCGGTCGTGCTCACGCTCGTCGCCGCGACGGTGGCGGGCGCTGCTGTGGTCGTGCTCG
>CAXAWD010000470.1:0-3279 GCA_963972325.1 uncultured Acidimicrobiaceae bacterium | reverse complement strand
GAGCTTGTCGAGGTGGTGGCGGGCCACGTTGGGGTGCACCCCGACCTCGTCGGCGACGGCAGCCGTGGTGGCTCCGTCGGCGCCGGCGTGGTCACGCACGAACAGATAGATGCTGCGGCGCGTCGGGTCGCCGAAGGCGTCGGTGATGGCCGACACGGTGGCGGTGAACCCGGCGTTCGTGCCCATGGCGAGATTCTACTACCGCCGTAGTGTAAATGCCGGGCGTGGTCGCCAGACTGGACGGATGACGGCGTTCCCCGGCCACGCAGGCCGCAGCCGGCCGGTCGCTCGCTGGCGCTCCCTCCCTCGCATCGAACAGGATGGTCACCAATGAACCCACAGCTCGTCGAAGCACTCCGCCCCGTGCAGGACCCGGAACTGCACCGTTCGATCGTCGACCTCGGGATGCTCAAGCGTGCCGACCTCGACGAGCACGGCACCGCGCACATCCTCGTGGCGCTCACGATCGCCGGCTGTCCGCTCCGCAACGAGATCACCAACCGGGTCACCGGTGCGGTCGAGACACTCGACGGCGTGAGTTCGGTCGACCTCGAGTTCACGGTGATGACCGACGACGAGCGTGAGAACCTGCGCAAGACGCTCCACGGTGACGCCGCCGGTTCGGCCGGCTCGCACCAGGCGCACGGCCACGCCGAGGGTCGCGAGATCCCGTTCGCGCAGCCGGGTTCGCGCACCCGACCGCTGCTGATCTCGTCCGGCAAGGGCGGCGTCGGCAAGTCGAGCGTCACCACCAACCTGGCGGTCGCCCTGGCGCAGATGGGCCACACCGTCGGCGTCGTCGACGCCGACATCTACGGCTACTCGATCCCGCGCATGCTCGGCACCGACCGGCCGCCGACCGTGATCGACCAGATGCTCGTGCCGCCCGAGAAGTGGGGTGTGCGTTGCATCTCGATGGGCTACTTCGCCCCCGAGAACGAAGCGGTCATCTGGCGTGGCCCGATGCTGCACAAGGCGCTCGAACAGTTCCTCACCGACGTGTACTGGGACGAACCCGACTTCCTGCTGATCGACATGCCCCCGGGCACCGGCGACATCGCGATCAGCCTGAGCCAGTACCTGCCCCGTGGCGAGGTGTACGTGGTCACCACGCCGCAGTCGGCCGCCCAGAAGGTCGCCCGCCTGTCGGCGGCGATGGCCGAGAAGGTGAACCTGCCGGTCAAGGGCATCATCGAGAACATGTCGTGGTTCACCGGCGACGACGGCAAGCGCTACGAGATCTTCGGATCCGGCGGCGGCCAGGAGCTCGCCGACGAACTCGAGATCCCGTTGCTCGGCCAGCTGCCGCTGGTGCCGGCGTTGCGCGAGGGCGGCGACGAGGGCCGCCCGATCGCTGCGGTCGAGCCCGACAGCGAGTCGGCCCAGGCCTTCCGTGCGATCGCCGAACGCATCGCCGTCGAGCTCAAGCCGAAGAAGATCTTCTCACCCCAACTCAAAGTCATCTGACCCTGAGCAGCGCCGGTTCGCCCGATCGCGGCGTTGCGTCTCGCCGCTCGTTGTCCCAAGACAACTCGGGCTCACCGCGCCTTGCGCTCGAACGAACCGATCACCGCTCAGCCCTCCTGGTTCGCGACGTGTCTACGAACGGGCCAACCGGGCGGTTGCGTTTCTCTTGACCAAGGGTTCCGGGGCGGTCACATCGGAGGTGGCCGGCATCCGACCGGGCAGACTGTGGGGGATGGAGTTGTTGCCTCGGTATCGGTTCGAGCGGTTGGTCTCGGAGTCGATCGACGACCTGCCCGACGAGCTGCTGCCGGTGCTCGACAACGTCGTGATCCAAGTCCACGACCGCAACCCCGACGAGCCGGATCTCCTGGGGCTGTACGAGGGCACGCCACACACCGAACGGAACGGTGACGAGGCTCCCGACGTGATCTCGATCTACCGGGCGGCCCTCTGCGACGTCTGTGACGACCTCGAAGAACTGACCGAGGAGATCTACGTCACGGTCATCCACGAGATCGCACACGCCGCCGGCATCGACGACGACCAGCTCCACGAGATGGGCTGGGGCTGACGAATCGTTCAGCGGGTTTCGCGGCCGGAACCAGCCGGATACCGTCGCGAACGTGACGGACGTTCCCGCGCCACCACCCGCAACGGGCGGCACGGCGAAGAACCCGCCTCCTCCGCCACCACCACCCCCGCCTCCTCCGCCACCGGACTTGATGGCGCCGCCGACGGGCGCGTCCGCCCCTGTCGGCACCGGCGGCGCACTCCATCGTGTGGGCAAGCTGTCGACGGCGATCGTGATCCTCACCGGCGTGGCCGGAGCACTCGCAGCCGTGTCGGTCTGGGCGTCGGAAGCAGCCCGCGACGACGCTCGCGACCTCCTCGACGGCGCGGTCAGCAACGAGGAGTTCGTCGAGGGCGCCGCCCCCTACCTCCTGATGAGCACCGTTCAAGGCATTGCCACCGTGGCCACGGCCGTCGTCACCATGATCTGGATGTTCCGCATCGCCCGCAACCACCGGTCGCTCCACCGCGGCGGCACCTGGAGTGCGGGCTGGGCGATCGGCGGTTGGTTCCTTCCTCCCCTGCTGTTCGTGATCCCGACGCTGATGTTCCGTGAACTGTGGAAGGCATCCGACCCCGACATCCCGATCGGCGGCGGCTGGCGTCACGGCCGCACCAGCCCGCTGGTGCCGCTGTGGTTCGTGCTGTACAGCCTCGTGCCGCTCGGCCTACTCGTCGGCGAGAGCACCGGCGGGGTGTCGTTCGACACGTCCGAGACCGCCATGGCAGAGCAGGTGCTCGACGGCCGGGGCGCAGGGATCGTCAGCGCCGCCGTCACCGTCGCCGGGGCGATCGTCTACATCCTGCTCGTGCGCGGTCTCACCGACCGCCACCGCCGCCTCACCGGAGAATCGAGGACCTGATGGCACATCTCTACGTCGTCCGCCACGCCAAAGCAGGCGAACGTCGCCTCTGGTCCGACGACGACATGCAACGACCGCTCAGCAAAAAGGGCTGGAAGCAGTCGGAGCTGGTCGGCAAGCGGATCGCCAAGCTCGGCCCGACGAAGTTGGTGAGCAGCCCGTACGTGCGGTGCATCCAGACGCTCGAACCGCTCGGCGCGATGACCGACACGAAGGTCAAGATCGAGCAGCGGCTGTGCGAGGACGAGCCGTTCGAACCCGTGCTCGAACTCCTCCGCGAGCTCCCCGGCGGCTCGGTGCTGTCCACCCACGGCGACATCATCCCGGCCACCATGCAGGCGCTCGCCCGACGCGGCATGAAGATGAACACCCCGCCCGA
>CAXAWD010000469.1:0-3292 GCA_963972325.1 uncultured Acidimicrobiaceae bacterium | reverse complement strand
ACCAGTACGCCCATGTCGCCAACACGAAACTGCCGATGGGCATGACGCCCGGCGGCGTCGACGCGCCGGCGCACTTGTACTTCCGGGTCGACGACGCCGACGCGATGGCCGAGCGGGTCGTCGAGCTCGGCGGACGGGTCGTCGAGCGGTCCGGCTTCGACTCCGGTCGCAGCGTCGACTGCATCGACGACCAGGGCCGGGCGTTCACGCTCTGGCAGCCGGCCCCCGGCTACTGAGCAGGAGCGGCCGCTCAGTCCGCTCACACCGCTGGATTTTCGCCGCGCGGAACTGTCCTACGCTCACACCATGGAGATGCACTTCGCCACCGTGTGGGAATCGATCGCCGACGTCGTCCCCGATACCCCGGCCATCACCAACGGCGATCGAACGCTGAGCTGGTCGCAGTACGACGACCAGGCGGCCAGGCTCGCCGCCGCGTTCGACGCCGCCGGGCTCGGCCCCGACTCGAAGATCGCGCTCTACCTGTACAACGGCAACGAGTACCTGGTGGCCCAGTACGCCGCGTTCAAGATGCGCGGCGTACCGGTCAACGTCAACTACCGGTACCTCGACGAGGAGCTGCGCTACCTGCTCGACAACTCCGACGCCGAGGCGATCGTGTTCCACACCTCGCTCGGCGACCGAGTGGCCCGTGTGGTCGACCGACTGCCCGATCTCGAGCTGCTGGTCGCCGTCGACGACGGCCCGCCGGCGAACGGCGAACACGTCGCTGCGGCGGTGCCCTACGACGACCTGATCGCCGCCAACGACCCGATGCCGCGGATCACCCGCGCCGAGGACGACGTCTACATGCTGTACACCGGCGGCACCACGGGCATGCCGAAGGGTGTCATGTACACGATGGGCGACATCTCCGGCGGTCTCGCCGTCATCGGGTTCGCCGGCCTCGGGCTCCCGGCACCCGAGTCGGCCGACGACATCGCCCGGATCGTCACCGGGCTCCACGAACGTGGCGAGACGACGGTCTCGATCACCGGAGCACCGCTGATGCACGGCACGGGTCAGTGGCTCGGTGCCTGCATCCACCTGTTCGCCGGTGGCCACGTGATCACGCTCACCAGCCGCAGCCTCGACGCCGACGAGATGCTCGCGGCGATGCAGCAGCACGGCGTCACCCACAACACGATCGTCGGTGACTCGTTCTCCAAGCCGATCATCGCCGGCCTGGACGCAGCGATCGAGCGCGGTGAACCGTACGACACGTCGGCGCTCAAGATGATGGTCTCGTCGGGTGTCATGTGGACCACCGAGGTCAAAGAGGCGCTTCTCGACCGCATGCCGCAGATCGTCCTGCTCGACGCGATCGGTTCGAGCGAGGGGTCGATGGGCAACCAGGTCACGATGCGTGGCGTCAAGACCGAGACGGCCAAGTTCGCGATGAACCCCACCACGAAGGTGTTCAAGGAGGACGACACCGAGGTCGTCCCCGGCTCCGACGAGATCGGCATGGTCGCCGCCGGCGGCATGACCCCGATCGGGTACTACAAAGACCCCGACAAGTCGGCTCGCACGTTCCGCACGATCGACGGCGTGCGCTACTCGTTCCCCGGCGACTTCGCGAAGATCGCCGCCGACGGCACGCTGGTCCTGCTCGGTCGCGGCAGCCAGGTGATCAACTCGGGTGGCGAGAAGATCTTCCCGGAAGAGGTCGAGGAGGCCGTCAAGCGGGTCGACGGCGTAGTCGACTGCCTCGTGGTCGGCATCGACGACGACAAGTTCGGACAGGCGGTCACCGCAGTGGCGTCGCTCGCCGACGACGCCGAGGTGACCGAAGCCGACGTGATCGCCTCGGTGAAGTCGGAGTTGGCGCACTTCAAGGCGCCCAAGCGGGTGGTCTTCGTCCCCGAGGTGCCACGGGCCCCCAACGGCAAGGCCGACTACCGAACCGCCCGAGACCTCGCCACCTGATCGCGAGTTGTGCCTGGCACAACTCGCGATCAGTCGGCGGCGCCGGTTGTCGCCCAGGTTCGGTGCCGGCTCATCCAGTCGGTGGCGAAGTCGACGAGGTCGCGCGATCGCATCAACCGAGCCGTTCCGGCCCCGACCCGCCCCACTCGTTCGTGACCCGTTTCGGCGAATGCCTCGCCGATCGTGTCGAAATCACTGGGGTCGTCCTCGAGACAGTCGTAGGTGACCCACCGCCGTTCACCCTCGATCGCGACCGGCGATGACTGGTGCCGGGTCACGGCGTCGGGCGGCGCCGACCGTCGCTCCGCGAGGTGCAGCGACGTGTTGTTGGCGTGGCCGACGCCGAGCAACAGCACACTGCCGTCGAGTTCGTACACACGCGCCTGTGGGGAGTGCTCACCGAGGCCGTCGGTCAGACGATGGTCGGTCGTGACGAACTCGGCGTCGGGGCCGACCGCCGCCGCCGACACGGTGGGGTGACCGCTGCGCACGACACCGGGCACATGCCGGAAGCACTCGACGATCGAGCCCATGGATCGGGTCGGAGTGAGCAACGGGTCGTAGGCCGGCATCCCCGCTCTGAGCTCGTCGCACCACTCGGCCGGAACCGGCGGGTTCGACCACCCGGCCGGGTCGGTCAGGTCGGTCGAGTGGGTCGGCATCACGAGCGTGCCGTCGGCACCAACCGCGTCGAGGAGCGCGAGCACGACCGCGTGGGCACCGCCCGACACGAACCCGAGCCGAGAGAGTGCTGCGTGCACCATCAACGTCGTCCCCGGCTCGACGCCGAGGGCCCGCAGGTCGGCCACCAGCGACGAACGCGTCGAGGGCCGGGCCGTACGCGTGATCACGTCCTGTTCACCCACGCCCGGAGCGTAGGTGCCCGACGGTCAGGCGATGGACCGGAAGCGCTTGAGGCGCAACGAGTTCGACACGACGAACACACTGGAGAACGCCATCGCTGCACCGGCGATGGCCGGTGACAGGCGCCCCGACATGGCGAGCGGGATCGCCAACACGTTGTAGGCGAACGCCCAGAACAGGTTGCCCTTGATCGTGGCGAGCGTGCGGCGCGACAGGCGGATCGCGTCGGCGGCCGACATCAGGTCGTCGCGGACCAGCGTGAGGTCGCCGGCCTCGATCGCCGCATCGGTGCCAGACCCCATCGCGATGCCGAGGTCGGCTTGGGCGAGTGCGGCCGCGTCGTTCACACCGTCGCCGACCATCGCAACCGTCCTGCCGGCGCGCTGGAGCTCGGCGACGACCTCGACCTTGTCGGACGGCATCACACCGGCGTGGACGACGTCGATGCCGACGGTCTCAGCGACCGACCGCGCGGTGGTTTCGTTGTCACCGGTCAGCA
>CAXAWD010000468.1:0-3318 GCA_963972325.1 uncultured Acidimicrobiaceae bacterium | reverse complement strand
CCGGGTTGACGCCTGCCTCGACCGGGCCGGCGACCGGCTACAGCCACTGCCACGACGAGCGCGGCCAGAACACCACGAACGCCCGGCCGACCAGATCGTCGAACGAGATCGTGCCCAGCGCCCGGCTGTCTTGCGAGCCGGCCCGGTTGTCACCCATCACGAACACGTGACCGTCCGGGACCACCTGGGGCTGGATCGCCTGCCCGCAGTTGCCCGGGGTGACGACGGTCGGATCGAGGTACGGCTCGTTGAGCCGCTGCGCCGCCACGGTGTCGTCGGGGTTCTCGTCGATGAAGACCTGGCAGTTCTCCATCCAGATCTGCTCCCCCGGCAGGGCGATGACCCGCTTGATCAGGTCACGTTCGGTGGTTCCCGTCAACTCGTGGAGCACGACGACGTCGCCGCGGTTGGGGTCGTGCAGGCGGTACGACATCTTGTTGACGAAGACCCGGTCGCCGGTGTCGAGCGTCGAGTACATCGAGGTGCCCTCGACGACGAAGTGGGCCAGGAGGAACGTTCGGACGAGTATCGCGACGAGCAGCGCCACCCCGACGACCACGACCCAGTCGAAGAACGCACGTGCACCCGCCGGCAGACCGCTTCCCCCGTCGGGACGCTCGGCGATCTCGTCGATCGTGCCGACCGGTGGGTCGGAGGGGGCGTCGGAGAGTTCGGTCACGGCGGAGTCACGGTATCCGAGCGAGATGCCGGAACGGCGTCACCATCGACCTCAGAGGGATTCGATGAGCTTTTCGACCCGTTCGTCACGACTCTTGAACGGGTCCTTGCACAGCACCGTGCGCTGGGCCTGGTCGTTGAGCTTCAGGTGCACCCAGTCGACCGTGTAGTCGCGTCGGCGCTCCTTGGCCCGCTTGACGAACTCGCCGCGCAGCCGGGCACGTGTGGTCTGCGGCGGCACGTCGATCGCCCGGTCGATGTCGGCATCGACGCACACCCGCTCGATCAGGCCGCGGTCCTGCAGTTTGTAGAACGGGCTGCGGCCACGGGTGACGTCGTGGTACTGCAGATCGAGCAGCTGCACCCGTGCATGGCCGAGCGGCAGGGCGTGTCGCTCGCGAAACGCTTCGAGCAGCTTGTACTTGATGACCCAGTTGACCTCCCGGTCGAGCTTCAACGGATCGTTCTCGAGTTGGGTCATGCAGTGCTCCCACATCTCGAGCGCTCGCTGCTCGAGCGGCGGGAAGCCGTGGCTGTCGGCGTACCGCAGCGCCCGGTCGAGGTACTCACGTTGGATGTCGAGGGCGCTCACCTCCCGCCCGTTCATCAGTCGCACCGTGCGACGGCACGTGATGTCGTGGCTGATCTCGCGGATCGCCCGAATCGGATTCTCGAGCGTCATGTCGCGGAGCACGACGTTGTTGTCCTCGAGCATCCGCAGCATGCATGCGGCGGCCCCGACCTTGAGGAACGTCGCGTACTCGCTCATGTTCGAGTCGCCGACGATCACGTGCAACCGTCGGTACTGCTCGGCGTCGGCGTGCGGCTCGTCACGGGTGTTGATGATCGGTCGGCTGCGCGTGGTGGCCGAGCTGACGCCCTCCCAGATGTGCTCGGCGCGTTGGGCGATCGAGAAGGTCGCGCCGCGGGCGGTCTGGAGCACCTTGCCGGCCCCGGCGTAGATCTGACGGCTCACGAAGAACGGGATCAGCACCTCGGCGTAGTGCGCCATGTCGTCGTCGCGCCGGGTGAGGTAGTTCTCGTGACAGCCGTAACTGTTGCCCGCAGAGTCGGTGTTGTTCTTGAACAGGTAGATCGTGCCGCGGATCGACTCCTCTTCGAGCCGCTGCTCGGCTGATTCGACGAGCGACTCGAGGATCCGCTCTCCCGCCTTGTCGTGCACCACCAGGTCGTAGAGCGAGTCGCACTCGGGGGTGGCGTACTCGGGGTGCGAGCCGACGTCGAGGTACAGACGGGCACCGTTCTGAAGGAACACGTTGGACGAACGCCCCCACGACACCACCCGCCGGAACAGGTACCGCGCCACCTCGTCGGGACTCAGGCGGCGTTGGCCCCGGAGCGTGCACGTCACGCCGTATTCGCTCTCGATCCCGAAGATCCGGCGGTCCATGCGCGAACCGTAACAGCCGAAGCTCGTCGGGCCCCTTCGGTTCAGCCGTCCTTCGCCGCGAGTTCGGCGGCGTGCTTCTCGGTCATGTCGGTGACGGCCTGCATGTTTCGCTCGGCGAGTTGCTCGCGCCGCTCGCGGGCGCGGGCCTTCGCGTCGAGCGTGCTGTACGCCTGACCCTGGAAATGCGGGAACACACGCTGGGCGATCAACTCGTAGCTGCGCTTGGTCGCCGCGGGGTTCGCCCACTCGTGGGCCAGCGTCATGTAGCACCCGAATCCACCGGATTGCTTCTGGAGTCGTTCGATCTGCGCCACCGCGTCATCGGCCGTGCCGATCGAGCCGAGTCCGGAGTTGTTGACGAAGTCGATCGCCTCCTGCACCGCCCCGGAATCGCCGACGTCCATCTGCGGGAACGCAGCGGTGTGCTGGAAGTAGTCGAACCATTGCACGATGCCGTGTTCGACGTCGCGGTAGGCCTGCTCCCGTGTCTCGGCGATGTGCATCATGCCGACGAGGCGCCACTTCGCACGGTCGGCCACCGTGCCGAAGGTCGCGGCCCGTTCCTCCATGACGTCCCAGTGGAGCGCGAGCACATCGAACCCGGCCTCCATCGTGGCGCCGATCGACAGCAGTCCGATGCCGTGCTTGCCCGCCAACCGTGGTCCGGTCGGCGACGCGACGGCCGGGACGGCCATGTCGAACAACGGGTCGGAGTACGGGCGCAGGTGCAGCCGTGCGTCGACGAGGTTCCACATCTTGGTCCGGCTCGTCACCGGCTCGTCCGTGGTGAGGAGCTGCATGATGACGTCGAGCCCTTCTTCCAGCAACGGACGCGTCTCCGTCGGGTCGAGCCCGAGCATGATCGCGTCGGTCGGGAGCGAGCCCGGCCCGAGGCCGAGCATGAACCGCCCACGGGTCATGTGGTCGAGTTGCACGGCACGCTCCGCCACCATGAACGGGTTGTGGTAGGCCAGCGAGACGACACCGGTGCCGAGCTTGATGTGTTTGGTCCGCTCGGCGGCCGCGGCGATGAAGATCTCCGGCGAAGCGATGATCTCGGTGCCGGCGGAGTGGTGTTCGCCGATCCATGCCTCGTCCCATCCCAGTGCGTCGAGGTGTTGCACGAGTTCGAGATCCCGCTCGATCGCGAGCGTCGGGTTCTCACCCGCTCGATGGAACGGCGCCATGAAAATGCCGAAGCGCATACGGTCTGACATACGACCACCCCC
>CAXAWD010000467.1:0-3321 GCA_963972325.1 uncultured Acidimicrobiaceae bacterium | reverse complement strand
TCGAGGAGGGAGCGGAGAACACCACGTCGCTCGACGAGCTGCTCGGTGGTGGCGACGAGGGCGCCGCACCCGCACCGGTCGACCAGACGCCCACCCAGACCACGCAACCGCCCCCGGTCGACTCCACCGTGACCGACGAGTCGACCACGACGACGTCGACCACGACGACGACCACGACCACGCTGCCGAAGGAGCCCGTCGACTACCTCGCGATCGGCGACTCGGTGATGCTCGGGGCGGCCGGCGTGTTGAAGAACCGGGGGTACACCGTCAACGCCGAGGTCAGTCGGCAGATGAACCAGGCGGTGCCGCTGATGGAACAGCTCGGCGAGGCCGACGTGTTCGGCGACCCGGTGATCATCCACCTCGGCACCAACGGCCCGATCAGCCGCGAGACGCTCGACGCGCTGCTGGCGCCGCTGAGCCGGGTGCCGAACGTGATCATGCTGAACGTGCACGCCAACCGGCCGTGGACCGCGGAGAACAACCGCATCCTCGCCGAGCGCGACAAGCCGGACGGTCTGGACAACATCATCCTGATCGACTGGAACTCGTTGGCCAACGAGTGTCCCGGTGACTGTTTCGCCTCCGACGGCATCCACCTCAACGCCGCCGGCCAGCAGTACTACGCCGACGTCATCGGCGACTGGACCGGCCGCTGACCTCACCCATCGGCTTGGCCGGTGGAGGCCCAGACCGCGTACGATCGGTGACATGACGTCACCAGTTCGTGTTGCGGTCACCGGTGCTGCCGGTCAGATCGGCTATTCGCTCCTCTTCCGGATCGCCTCGGGTTCGATGCTCGGTCCCGACACGCCGATCGCGTTGCAGCTGTTGGAGATCACGCCGGCGCTCGGAGCGCTCGAGGGCGTGAAGATGGAGCTCGACGACTCGGCGTTCCCGCTGCTCGACTCGATCACCTGCACCGACGATGCCGACGTCGCGTTCGGCGACGCCGACGTCGCCCTGCTCGTGGGTGCGATGCCCCGCAAGGACGGCATGGACCGCGCCGACCTGCTGTCGGCCAACGGTGGCATCTTCAAGCCGCAGGGCGAGGCCCTGTCCCGCTCGGCCAACAAGGACGTCAAGGTGCTCGTGGTCGGCAACCCGGCCAACACCAACGCCCTGATCGCGATGAACAACGCCGCCGACCTCGACCCCGGCCGCTTCACCGCGATGACCCGTCTCGACCACAACCGGGCGCTGAGCCAGCTCGCCGCCAAGCTCGACGTGAGCGTCAACGACATCACGAAGATGACGATCTGGGGCAACCACTCCAACACGCAGTACCCCGACCTGTTCCACTGCGAGGTCAACGGACGCTCGGCCTACGAGGCCGTCGGCGACCACGACTGGTACGTCGACGAGTACATCCCGACCGTCGCCACCCGTGGTGGTGCGATCATCAAGGCTCGCGGTGCCTCGTCGGCGGCGTCGGCCGCCAACGCCGCGGTCGACCACATCCGCTCGTGGTCGCTCGGCACGCCCGAGGGCGACTGGGTGTCGATGGGTGTGCCGTCCGACGGCAGCTACGGCGTTCCGGAAGGCATCATCTCGAGCTTCCCATGCGTGTGCAAGGACGGCTCCTACGAGATCGTCCAGGGTCTCGACATCGACGACTTCAGCCGCGAGAAGATCGACGCATCGGCTGCCGAGCTGGTCGCCGAGCGTGACGCGGTCGCCGAACTCGGCCTGATCTGAGGCCGAATCCGCCGCCATCCTGATTCCTGAGTTGCAGGGTCGGGTTTTGGCCCTCTAGGGTCACCGCCCATGAGTGACAACTGGGGTTTCGAGACCAAGCAGATCCACGTCGGTGGCGAGCCCGACCCGACGACGGGCGCACGAGCGGTCCCGATCTACCAGACGACGTCGTTCGAGTTCCGCGACGCCGAGCACGCTGCCAACCTGTTCGGCCTGGCCGAGGTCGGCAACATCTACACGCGCATCATGAACCCGACCCAGGGTGCGCTCGAGGCCCGGCTCAACGCGCTCGAGGGTGGTTGCACCACGGCGATCGGGCTGCCCGGCGCACTCGCCGTCGCATCGGGACAGGCAGCGGCCACACTGACGCTGCTCACGCTCGCCGAGTCGGGCGACCATGTCGTCGCGTCGTCGGCGCTGTACGGCGGCACCTACAACCTGCTCCACCACACGATGCCGAAGATGGGCATCGAGGTCACGTTCATCGACGACCCCGACGACATCGAGGCATGGCGCTCCGCGGTGCAGGACAACACGAAGGCGTTCTTCGGCGAGGTGCTCGCCAACCCCCGCAACAACTTCCTCGACATCGAGAACATCGCCGACGTCGCCCACGAGAACGGCATCCCGTTCATCGTCGACAACACGGTGCCCACCCCGTACCTCGTGCAGCCGCTCAAGTGGGGCGCCGACATCGTCGTGCACTCGCTGACCAAGTTCATCGGCGGTCACGGCACGTCGATCGGTGGCGGCATCATCGACGGTGGCACGTTCGACTTCGGGGCGTCGGGCCGCTTCCCGAACTTCACCGAGCCCGACCCCAGCTACCACGGCCTCGCCTATTGGCCGGCGCTCGGTCACGGCTGCTTCATCCTCAAGGCGCGCGTGCAGCTGCTCCGCGACCTCGGGATGGCGATCTCGCCGTTCAACGCGTTCATGTTCCTCCAGGGCCTCGAGACCCTCAGCCTCCGGATGGATCGTCACTGGGAGAACGCCCAGAAGGTCGGCGAGTACCTCGCCGCCCACGACCAGGTCGAGAGTGTGTCGTATGCGGGCCTCGAGTCGAGCCCCTGGCACGACCGGGCTCGCGTGTACGGCGGCGGCAAGGGCTTCGGCTCGATCATCGCGTTCGACATCAAGGGCGGCGCCGAGGCCGGAAGGAAGTTCGTCGAGGGCCTCACGCTGCACAGCCACGTCGCCAACATCGGCGACGCTCGCAGCCTCGTCATCCAGCCGTCGACCACGACGCACAGCCAGCTGTCGGCCGAGGAGCAGACGGCATCGGGTGTGAGCCCGGGCCAGGTGCGCCTCAGCGTCGGACTCGAATCGATCGACGACATCATCGCCGACCTCGACCAAGGCTTCGCTGCCGTCTGATTGGTGCTCGCTGGGTTCGAGCGGCCGCTCGAACCTCCGGGCTGCGATGCTCGCTGCGCTGCGCTTCTCACCGGGCGGGGTGGTGCGACGCGTTCTCGTGACGCGTGGAGCCGCTGCTCGCCTGCCGAGGCTCGCTGTCTCCGCTTCGCTTCGACGCTCGCCCGCCTGGCTGACCCGACGCGGTCTGGCTGATTGGTGCTCGCTGGGTTCGAGCGGCCGCTCGAACCTCCGGGCTGCGATGCT
>CAXAWD010000466.1:0-3327 GCA_963972325.1 uncultured Acidimicrobiaceae bacterium | reverse complement strand
ACAGGAGTAGGTTCTTCGCACATGTCCGACATCACCCAAACGGCGAACTCCGTGACGCTGGCGACCCTGATGGGGTCTGCGCCACGTCTGCGCCGTGAACGTCTGATCCGACTCGGCCTGCTCGGGGCGGCGCTCTTCTCGATCGTCATTTCCGCCCTCATCATCTACGCGTTGTTCTCCGAGGCGTGGGTGTTCATGCGTGACATCGACTGGTCGACCACCTGGGGCCAGGTCGGCTGGTACCCGCGACGTGGTCTGTACGACATGCCGACGCTCCTGATCGCGAGTGCCTGGGTCACCGGGATCGCAATGATCGTCGCCGGTCCGATCGGGCTCGGTGCCGCGATCTACCTGTCCGAGTACGCCAGGCCCCGCGCCCGCCGCATCCTGAAGCCCTGCCTCGAGGTGCTCGCCGGCATCCCGTCGGTCGTGCTCGGCTTCTTCGCTCTCTCCTGGATCGCCCCCACCGTCGTCGGCCGCATCGGCGGCGAGGGCGGCCGCGGTTCGATCATGGCTGCCGGCATCGGCGTCGGCATCCTGACCATCCCGCTGGTCGCGTCCATCTCCGAAGACGCGATGAAGGCGGTGCCCGACGCGCTCCGGGAAGCGTCTGCGGGCATGGGCGCCCGCAAGGTCACCACCACGCTCCGGGTCGTGCTGCCCGCTTCGGTCTCCGGCCTCGTCGCGGCGTTCATCGTCGCCGTCTCCCGTGCGCTCGGCGAGACGATGGTCGTGTTCATGGCCGGTGGCGCGGCCGATGCTGCGTTGTTCACGGCGTCGCCCTACGACGGCAGCCTGACGATGACGGCGGCGATGGCATCGCTGGCGAGCGGCACCGACGCCGTCGTCGGTGAAGACCTCACGTTCCAGAGCCTGTTCTTCGTCGGACTGGTGCTCTTCATCATGACGTTGCTGCTCAACGTCATCGGCAACAAGTTCGTCGCCCGCGTTCGCGAGCGGTACTGAGAGGATCGACGATGGCCATGACCTCCACCATCGGTGGCAGCGCGCGACGCGGGCTCGAAGCCCTGGAACGCAAGCAGCGTGACACCTCCGGTGTCCTCTTCCGATCGCTCATCTCGCTCTGCCTCCTGATCTCGCTGCTCCTCATCGGGGTGCTGATCTACACGGTCGTCGACGACGGCTGGTTCCACCTGACGAGCCGTCCCATCGATTTCCTGAACGGCACCCTCCGGTCTCGTTCGATCGACGAGAAACTCGGCGTCCATCAGGGGCTGTACGGTTCGCTGTGGATCGGCATCTTCGTGGCGGTGATCGCCTTCCCGACCGGTATTGCCGCCGCGCTGTATCTCGAGGAGTACGCCCACAAGAGCCGGTTGAACTCGATGATCGAGCTCGCGATCCGCAACCTGGCCGGCGTGCCGTCGGTCGTCTACGGCCTCCTCGGTCTGTTCCTCTTCGTGGAGCGGAACGAGATCCTCGGGTTCCTCCCGCTCGGTTGGCTGGTGACCATCACCGGTGGACCGACGGTCGCATCGGCGGGCCTCATCATGGCGATCCTCGTGCTGCCGATCGTGATCATCACCGCCCAGGAAGCGATCCGCTCCGTCCCACAGGGCCTCAAGGAGGGCGCCTACGGCGTCGGGGCCACGAAGTCGGAGATGATCCGGAGCCAGGTGCTCCCGTACGCCGCGCCCGGCATCCTCACCGGCAGCCTGCTCGCGATGTCGCGGGCGATCGGCGAAGCCGCGCCGCTGATCCTGATCGGAGCGATCAGCGGTGGCCTGACGAACAACCCGTCGTTGGCCGACCCGACCCAACTGCGTGAACGCTTCACGGCGCTGCCGATCCAGATCGTCACCTGGGTCGGGCAGCGCGGCCGTGACGAGGGATTCTTCGGCGCCGCTGCCGGCGCGATCGTCGTGCTCCTCTGCCTGGTCCTCGCCATGAACATGGCGGCGATCCTGCTGCGGAACCATTTCGAGAAGAAGCGCGGATGAGCAACACTGGAGCAAGGACACCAAGACAGATGGACGTGAACATGACCGAGGAAATCCGGAACCACGCCCCGGCGCCCGACATCGGGTACGGAGCCACCGACGACACCGCCGACCAGAACAGCGTCGTGTTCGGGGTCGAAGACCTCGCGGTGTACTACGGCGAGTTCCTGGCGGTGAAGGAGGTCACCCTCGACATCCGCGAGAACGAGATCACGGCCTTCATCGGCCCGTCGGGTTGCGGCAAGACGACCGTGTTGCGCTGCTTCAACCGGATGAACGATCTGATCGAGTCGGCGCGGGTCACCGGTGGCCTCCGCTACCACGGCGTCGACCTCTACGACCCCAAGGTCGACGCGGTCGAGGTGCGCCGCCGGATCGGCATGGTGTTCCAGAAGCCGAACCCCTTCCCGAAGTCGATCTACGACAACATCGCCTACGGTCCCCGCCTGAGCGGGCTCGCGAAGAAGGGCCCGGAGATGGACGAGATCGTCGAGTGCTCGCTGCGCAAGGCGGCCATCTGGGACGAGGTCAAGGACCGGCTGAAAGAGTCGGCGCTCGGGATGTCCGGCGGCCAGCAGCAGCGCCTCTGCATCGCCAGGGCGATCGCGACGAACCCCGATGTGGTGCTGATGGACGAGCCGTGTTCAGCGCTCGACCCGATCGCCACCACCCGCATCGAGGAACTGATGCAGGAACTCAAGTCGGACTACACGATCGTGATCGTGACGCACAACATGCAGCAGGCAGCCCGCGTCAGCGACCGGACGGCGTTCTTCGTCACCGAGGTCAACACCGAGAGCGACCGTCGAACCGGTCGGCTGATCGAGTTCAACCCGACGGCGAAGATCTTCTCCAACCCGGGCGACGAGCGGACGGAACAGTACGTGACAGGACGGTTCGGCTGATGAACGAGCTTCGACATGAATTCCACAGCGACCTCGACGACGTGCGCAGCGAGATCGCGCGACTCGGCGCATCGGTCGTCGAACTGATCCCACGGGTCACCGGCATCCTGCTCCAACAAGACCTCGAGGGCGCCGAGTACGTGCTGCGAGGCGACGACGAGATCGACGCCCGCGCGATCGAGATCGAGGAGAACGCGCTCCGTCTCCTCGCCCTGCAGGCACCCGTCGCCGGCGACCTCCGCAACCTCGCGGCAGCGTTGAAACTCGCGCCCGAGATCGAGCGGTCGGCCGATCTGTGCTGCAACCTCTGCAAGGCGGCCCGCCGGATCTACGGCCACGACCTCGACCCGAAGCTGCGCGGCATCATCCAGCGCATGAGCGACCAGGCGCAGCAGGAGTACAAGAACGTCATCGAGGCGTACATGGCCAACGACGCGGTCGCCGCGGCGGCGATCCCCGAC
>CAXAWD010000465.1:0-3336 GCA_963972325.1 uncultured Acidimicrobiaceae bacterium | reverse complement strand
ACTGCAGCAGCCGAAGACGAAACCGATCGAGCGTCGTATCACCGAGACGTTCCGGCCGTATCTCGAAGCGCGCGACTGGGTGAGCATCAACCGGGGTGTCGAGGTCGGGTTCTCCGACGGCGGCTTCCGAGTGGTCGGTGCGGCCGACCGTGACCGTTCGACGCCCGATCCGACATCCGGAGGAACGACCCGATGAGCAACCACCACACGATCGACGAACTCGCCCGTTGCTGGGCCTCGCTCGACGACCTGTTCGACCGGCTCGACGGCGACCAGTGGGCCACGCAGTCGTTGTGCCCCGACTGGACGGTGCGCGGCGTGATGGTGCACCTCGGCGCGGTCGAATACATGCTGCTGGGCCAGGCACCCGACTCGTTGGCCGAGGCGTTGCCGTTCGGCAAGGTGGCCGAGTGGATGGACAGCGTCGCCGGTCTCGACGACGCCGCAGTGCTCGACCGGTACCGCCAGGTCATCGCCGCCCGTCGATCCGAACTCGCAGCGCTCTCCGCCGCCGACTTCGAGGTGCCCTGCATGACACCGGTCGGCCCCGGCACGTACGGCCGGTTCATGGACATCCGGGTGTTCGACTTCTGGGTCCACGAACAAGACATCCGGTCACCGCTCGGGCTGCCCGGCCACGAGGACGGGCCATCGGCCGAACGGGCGGTCCGCGAGGTCGAGATGTCGCTCGGCTACATCATCGGTCGCAAGGTCGGCCTGCCCGACGGTGCGAGCATCACGATCGACCTCACCGGTCCGATCGACCGCATGTTCCACGTCGCGGTCGACGGGCGGGCCAAGCAGGTCGACGTGCTCGAGTCGCCCGACGTGACGTTGCGCACCGACTCGACCACGTTCGTGTTGTTGGCGTGCGGTCGGCTCGACCCGCAGGGGCCGATCGACGACGGTCGGGTCACCTGGGAGGGCGACGCCGAGCTCGGCGAGCGAGCGGCCCGCAACCTCGCCTTCACGATGTGACGCGCTCGAAGTGCTCCCGGTCGGTGACGCCTTCGGTCGTGATCACCAGCACGTGGTCGGTGGGTCGGAGCAGGTCGTCCGCCGGGTGGTCGGCGAGCGCCAACAGGCCGCCCAGCGCCGAGGCGCCCGACGCGCCGACCTCGTGGCCCTCGGCGGCGAGCAACCGCATCGCCATCTCGGCCCAACCGTCGTCGATCGTCACCGTGGCGTCGAGCCCGGCGGCGAGGTACGGGTAGGCGATCGGTGACGCCGTCCCGCAGTTGAGGCCGACCATCTCGGTGCGGAACTCGCCGTCGATCGTCACCACTTCACCCGCTCGCAGTGCGGCGAGCGTGCACGCCGCCTCCGTCGGCTCGACACCGATCAGCCTTGCCGAGACGTCGGTGCGCCGGATGTGGCGGATCGCGGCGGTCGCCATCCCGCCGACACCGATCTGCAACGGGATGACGGTCGGTCGCTGCCACCCGTGTTCGGTGAGTTGACCGTCGATCTCGTCGAAGATCGTCGAGTAGCCGTCGACGACCCAGCGAGGTACCTGCGTGTACCCCTCCCAGGCGGTGTCCGAGACGACGAGCACGTCGTCGGCGGCTGACGCGGCGGCGGTGGTGACTGCGAGGTCGTACGGGCCGTCGACCACGTGGACCTCGGCGCCCTCGTCGGCGATGTCGCTGATCCGCGCCGGGCTCATGTCGTGTGGTACCCAGATCTCGGCGGCGATGCCGAGCGAGGCCGCCAGCCGGGCGACGGCGCGTCCGTGATTGCCGTCGGTCGCCGTGGTGAGGCGGCGGGGGAGGCGAGGTGCGTGCCGTCGGAGGTCGTCGAGCGAACGACGGGAGTCGAGGTCGACCCCGGCGTACTCGGCGACGGTCCGGTAGACGGCCCACGAGGCACCGAGCATCTTGAACGCCGGCAGGCCGAAGCGGCTGCTCTCGTCCTTGACGACGACGGAGGCGACGCCGAGCCGATCGGCCAGGGCTGTCGACCGCCACAGCGGTGTCGGTGCGTAGCCGGGCAGCGCTCGATGGAACTCCCGCGGCGACCGGTCGACCGGCCACGTCTCGGGCATCGGCCCACGCAACGGGTTGACGAACACCTCCGGGGGAATGGTGGTGCGGGTCGGGTCGTGGTCGGTGGCAGAGGGTCGGGGAGATTGCATGGTGAGGGTGGACCGTAGGTCGGACTGCGGCACGGCAATTGCGGAACATGCGTCGAAACGCAAGAATCTTGCGCGTGCGTTCCCACCTCGACGACATCGACCGTGCCTTGCTCCGAGAGGTGCAGCGTGACGCGGACCAAACCCTCGTCACCCTCGGCGAGGCGGTCGGGCTCTCCGCACCGGCCGTGCAACGGCGCGTCGCCAAACTCGAACGCAGCGGTGTCATCACGGGGACGGTCGCCGTGCTCGACCCGCGCCGGGTCGGGCTGGCGGTGACCGTGGTGACGCTGATCCACTGCGACCGTGACGGTCGGGAGTCGACCGGCGACCTCAAACGTCGGCTCGCGGCACTGCCCGAGGTCGTGTCGTGCTACGAACTCACCGGCACCCGCGACTTCCTCGCCGTCTTCGTCGTCGCCGACATGGACCGTTACACCGAGGTCGTCGACGCCGCGCTCGGCGGTGACCCGAACGTCCGCCGGTTCGAAACCCACGTCGTGCTCGACACGGTCAAGACGACGCAGGCACTGCCGGTGTGACCCGGCGGGCTGGTGTCGTCAGCCGCAGCCGCACCCGCCGCCGCAGCAACCGCCACCCGAGGGGCCGCCGGTCGGCATGGGGCTGCCGGCGCCGGCTGCGCCCGTCTTGGCGAAGACCGAGAGCAGGCGCACGGTGTCGTCGTGGCCGCTCGGGCACGCGGCCGGGTCGCCGGACTCGCTCATCGGTCGACGAACCTCGAACACGTCGTCGCACGAACGGCATCGGAACTCGTACAGCGGCATCGTGTGATCGTATCCACTCAGCCGGTGGCGAACAGGCGGGCGAGCGAACGCATCCATACCCGTCGGATGTCGGCATCGTCGCGATGGAGGTGGTGCCGGAGGTGGTCCCACGACTCGAACGACGTCAGCGTCGCGACCGCGTCGACGAGGTCGGCGCGCGCGTCGGACGTGAGGGTCGACAGTTCGACGTCGAAGTGGTGGCGGAGCTGATCGGCGTACGTGTGGCGCAGGCGGGTGAGGTTGGCGAGCGCCGTGGCGTCGTCGTGGGAACGGATCCGCACGAGTCGCCCCATCGGCCCCGCGACGTCGTACAGCCGCAGCCGTGCGTCGTCGAGGCCGCCGATCCGTCGGGCCAGCGGCCCGTCGCCGATGTCGGGGATCTCGAACAGGTGGTCGTAGCGCTGCAGGTGCACCTCGGTG
>CAXAWD010000464.1:0-3337 GCA_963972325.1 uncultured Acidimicrobiaceae bacterium | reverse complement strand
TCGCCGACGGAGATCACGGTGACGTGATCACGCCCGACGGCCGCATCGTCTGGCTCGACGGCGGTCCGGTGCGCTTCACCGCCCCGCTCGACGGGCACGACGTGGTCCACGCGGTGCAGATCGAGCACGGACGGTTCGCATCCCCGACCACCAACGACAGCGCCGCCGAACTCGCGCCCGATCAGCTCGCGGCGGTCACCCACACGGGTGGTGCCGCCCGCATCATCGCGCCGGCCGGGTCGGGCAAGACCCGCGTGCTCACCGAGCGGGCCCGTCACCTGCTGACCAACTGGAACATCCCGCCGTCGGCGCTCACGCTCGTGGCGTTCAACAAGCGGGCACAGGAAGAGATGCAGGCACGCACCGGCGACCTGCCCGGCCTGCACGTGCGCACCCTCAACGCGATCGCGCTCGCGATCGTCAACGGGTCGGAGCCGTTCGCGCCGCAGCAGCGCCGCTGGCGCACCGTCGACGAGCCCGATGTCCGTCGCATTCTCGGCAAGCTGGTGCAGTCGCCCCGCAAGCTCAACATCGACCCGCTCGCACCGTGGATCGACGCACTCAGCCTGGTGCGGCTCGGGCTCGTCGCCCCGATCGATGCCGAGGTCCGCTACGGCGGCGATGTCGACGGCCTGGCCGATGTGTGGCCCGGCTACCGGGCCGCGCTCGAACGCGACGGTGCGGTCGACTTCGACGACCAGATCTATCGGGCGATCCGCGTCCTGCTCACGCAGCCCGAGGCGCGGCGCGCCGCCCAATGGGCGTGCCGGGTGCTGCTCGTCGACGAGTTCCAAGACCTCACGCCGGCCCACCTGCTGCTGATCCGGCTGCTGGGCGCGCCCGGGGGAGCGGTGTTCGGGGTCGGCGACGACGACCAGACCATCTACGGCTACAACGGGGCCGACCCGGCGTGGCTGATCGAGTTCGACCGCTGGTTCCCCGGTGCCCATTCGCACCCGCTCGAGGTCAACTACCGGTGCCCGGCCGGGGTGGTCGAGGTCGCCGACCGGTTGCTGCGCCACAACCGGCGTCGTGTCGACAAGACCATCCGGGCCGCGTCCTCGCTGGTGGGTGGCTGGGCAGCGGCGTCGTCCGACGACCCGGTCGGCGCGTCGGTCGACGCGGTGCGGGCCACGATCGACGCGGGGGCGGCACCGGGCGACGTCGCCGTGCTGGCCCGGGTCAACGCCACCCTCGTCCCCGTGCAGGTGGGTCTCAGCGCCGCCGGGATACCGATCTCCGGCGGTGTCGGCGGCGACTACGTCGAACGTACCGCAGTGCGGGCGGCGCTCGCCTGGCTGCGGCTCGCCCGCGACCGTGGGTTCTCGGCGTCCGACATCGGCGAGGCGCTGCGGCGCCCTGCTCGCGGTCTGAGCCCCCGCCTGCGCGATTGGGCGGGCGAACAGAGCGACATCGCCGGCCTCGAACGTCTCGCGGCACGGCTCAACAACGATCGTGACGCCACCAAGATCACCGACTTCACCGTCGATCTCGCTCGCATGGCCGGCCTGGTACGTCGCCGGGCGACCACCGCCGAGGTACTCGACGTGCTCATCGACCGCATCGGATTGGGTGGCGCCGTCGCCACGCTCGACCAGGGTCGCCAGGGCATGAACCGCTCGGCCCAGGGCGACGACCTGCTCGCACTGCGCCAACTCGCCCGGCTGCACCCCGAGGTCGCCTCGTTCGAGACGTGGCTGCGCGACCAGTTGATGGTGCGGCGCGACCCCGCGGGCGTCGTGCTGAGCACGGTGCACCGCGTCAAGGGGCAGGAGTGGCCGCACGTGATCGCCCACCTGGTCGACGCCGATCAATACCCGCACCGGTTGGCCGACGACGTCGAGGAGGAGCGACGCCTGTTGCACGTGGCGATCACCCGCTGTCGTGAGCACGTCACGATCGTCAGCGGCGAGACGCCGAGCCCGTTCGTGGCCGAACTCACCACCGAGCCGCCCGAGCACCCAACCGAGCCGCCGCCCCGACCACCGATCCGGTCGACGAGCAAGCCCAAGCGTGAGGCACCCGACCACCCGTTGCTCGACCGCACGCTCGTGATGGCGGTTCCCGGCATGGTGCTCGTCGACCAGGGCCACGAGTGGGTCGTCACCGAACTCGAACCCGAGGCCGCCGTGGCCGAGCGCGACGGCGCAATCCGACGCTTCCGGATCGGCAGCAAGGTCGAGACCGTCGGCAAGCAGCGCGGCAAGCTCGGTGCCCGTTCCGGTGACGTCTCCGAGGCCGCCGCGCTCGTGTTCGACCGGCTGCGCTCGTTCCGTGACCGTGCCCGTGCGGGCAAGCCGGCGTACACGGTGTTCGACGACAAGACGCTCGTCGGCATCGCCACGGCGCTGCCGTCAGACCTCGCGGCACTCGGTCGCGTCAAGGGTGTCGGCCCCGCCAAACTCGAGCAGTACGGCGACGACGTCGTGGCACTCGTGGCAGACGTTCTCTCCGCCGGCTGACCTGCGACAATGCCAGTGATGTCCGTACAGGATCGACTCCCGGCCCCGATCGCCCGCGTCGTGGCGCGTCCGTGGTTCGCCTACGCCGCGTGCGGGTCGCTCGGTCTGGTGCTCCGGGTGCTGTGGGTGTGGTGGGTCGACCGCGACGGCTTCGTCCTCAACGACGCGATGCTCTACAACGCCAACGCGGTCGCCATCAACGAGGGCCTCGGCTTCCGCCCGCCGCAGGGCGGGCCGTCGGCGCAGTGGCCGCCCGGGTACTCCACGATCCTCGCCGGGCTGTACTGGCTGTTCGGCATCAACCCGTTCTGGGGCGAACTGTTCAACGCCGTCGTCGGAGCGATCACCGTCGTGCTGCTGATGCTGCTGATCGAGCGTGTCGTCGACCGTCGGGCGGCGATCGTCGGCGGTGTGATGTTCGCGGTGCTGCCCGGCCCGATCCTGTGGACCGACCTGCTGGTCACCGAGACGCTCTACACCGCCATGTTCGTGCTGCTCCTGCTCCTGCTGGCGCACGCCTCGCCCACGTGGCGATGGATGGTGGTGATCGGTGCCGTCATCGGGCTCGGTGGGCTGGTGCGCGGCGAGGCGCTCACCTGGGCACTGTTGCCGATCGTGCTGTTCTGGCGCGACCTGCCGAAGGTCGAGCTGTTCAAGAAGCTGGCGGTGTCGGGCATGGTCGCCGTCGCCTGCCTGGCCCCGTGGACCATCCGCAACGCGATCGTGATGGACGCGTTCGTGCCGGTCGCCACCAACGCCAGCGCCACGTTGTGGTCGGGGCACCACGCCGGCGCCACCGGCGGACAGACCTATCCGCCCGAGTCGTACTACCAGCAGTTCGACCAGGAGCCGCCGCTGCGCGAGCTGCAGTCGGG
>CAXAWD010000463.1:0-3346 GCA_963972325.1 uncultured Acidimicrobiaceae bacterium | reverse complement strand
CACCCGTCGAGCATGCCAGCCCAGGTGCGTGCGGGCGAAGGCCGGCACGTGTGCCATACGACCATCCGACGTGCCGGGCGAGCCGGCCCGAGGACGGTCGGTGATCGTCAGCGAAGTCGGAAACCGGGGTCGCCGGCCGCGACTCGGCCGATGTGGGCGGCGGTGTGACCGGAGGCGGCCAGATCGTCGAGTACTGCAGCGGTGTGGGCGGGGTCGACGCCGAAGACGAGGCCGCCGGATGTCTGGGCGTCGGCGATCAGCAGCTGGTGGAGGTCGTCGTGGACACCGGCGTCGAGGAGGCCGGCGCCCCAGTCGAGGTTGCGGACGCTCCCACCGGGCATCACACCGTCGGCGGCCAGGTCGATCGCGCTCGGCAGGAACGGCACGGCGTCGAACTCGACCGTGACCGTCACGGCCGACTCGATCGCCATCCGGCCGAGATGCCCGAGGAGGCCGAAACCCGTGACGTCGGTGCACCCGGTCGCTCCGGCCTCGACCGCCACACGCGACGCCCGGTCGTTGAGTCGGGTCATCGATGCGGCCGCTGCCTCGGCGGACGTGGCCGGGGCCACGTCGCGCTTGATCGCGGTGGTGATGACCCCGACGCCGAGCGGTTTGGACAGGACGATGTCCTGTCCGGCGCGCAGACCCGCGTTCGTGAGGATGCGGTCGGGGTGGACCTCGCCGGTGACCGCCATGCCGTACTTGGGCTCGGGGTCGTCGATCGTGTGGCCGCCGACGACGACGAACCCGCCGGCCGTGGCGATGTCCTGCCCGCCCGCCAAGACCTCGCCGAGCAGCGACGTGGGGAGCGCGTCGACGTTCCAGCCGACGAGGTTGAGCGCGAAGAGCGGCCGGCCGCCCATCGCGTACACGTCGGACACGCTGTTGGCTGCGGCCACGCGGCCCCAGGTGCGCGCGTCATCGACCACCGGCGTGATGAAGTCGGCGGTGGAGACCAGGGCTCGCTCGTCGTCGAGCCGCCAGACGGCGGCATCGTCACCGGTGTCGGTGCCGACGAGGAGCTCGGCGGGACGATCGGACTGCAGGTCGCGCACGACGTGCGCGAGCTCGCCGGGGGCGAGCTTGCAGCCTCAACCGGCGCCGTGGCTGAATTGTGTGAGACGGTGCGTGTGCGGTTCGTCCATGGTTCCTCTGTCTGTCCAGCCTACGGCGGGCCGGTCTCGCGTTTCCGAACCGACGAATCGGGTACGCCCTGCCCATGACTTCGATTCACGACACGACGACGTTCGAGTTGGCCGGCGGACGCGAGGTCCGCCGCCTCGGCTACGGAGCGATGCAGCTGACCGGTGACGGCGTGTGGGGAGAGCCCGCCGACCCGGTGACGGCGAAGCAGGTGCTGCGCGATGCGGTCGAGCTGGGTGTCAACTTCTTCGACACCGCCGACTCGTACGGTCCGGAGGTCAGCGAGCGTCTGATCGGCGAGGCGCTGTCGCCGTACCCCGACGACGTGGTGATCGCCACCAAGGCCGGTCTGGTGCGCCCCGGCCCCGGCAAGTGGGAGCCGAACGGCTCGCCCGAACACATCCTCACCTCGTGCGATCGCAGCCTGGCTCGATTGCAGCTCGACCGGATACCGCTGTACCAACTCCACCGGATCGACCCTGACGTCCCCGTCGCCGAGTCGATCGGCGCGATGCTCGAACTGCGCGACGCGGGCAAGATCGATCGGATCGGCGTCTCGGAGGTGACCGTCGACGAACTCCGCGAGATACGCGAACTGTGCGACGTCGCGTCGGTCCAGAACCGCTTCAACATCGCCGATCAGGACGACTGGAGCGACGTCGTCGACGCCTGCGCCGCGGATGGCATCGCGTTCATCCCGTGGTTTCCCTTGGGGTCGGGCGACCTCGGCGCCATCGGCGACGCCCTCGACGACGTCGCGTCGGCGCACGACAGCGATCGGTACGCCGTCGCACTCGCGTGGTTGCTGCACCGGGCACCGAACATCATCCCGATTCCGGGGACGAAGTCGCCCGATCACCTGCGGAGCAACGTGTCGGCAGCGCACCTGGTGGACGAGATCACCGCCGACGAGTGGTCGTCGCTCGACGCTGCGTCCGGGTGAGCCCGGGCGGGCCGACGCTCAGCCGCTGAGGTATCCGAAGACGTCGGCCACGACGTGCGCCTCGGTGAGCGCGTATGCATCGAGGCCGCCGTCGTCGCCCACGTCGACGATCACACCGTTCGCACGGACGTCGCCGCCGACGGAAGCGTTGACGTTCGACGTGGCCGGCTGGTCCGTCCCGGTGGCCCACAACGTGACGTAACCGGGGGCGGTGCTGAGGTAGGTCACGTTGAGCACGACGCCGCTGGCCGTCTCGGGGATGCCCCCGACGATGCCGGGTTCGAACGTGACCGTCGAGTCGGCGGCGATCGCCCCCTTGGGTCCCGGCGCCGGCTCGCTCGGCCGAGAATCGAAGGCGCGGCTCGGGTCGAGCGGCACGAACAGTCCGGTGGTCGTCGACGGAGCCGTTGCACCGGTCACGTACCCGAGCAGGTCGATGACGACATGCGTCGACGCGTTGGAGTAGAGGCGGATCGTTCCGTCGGCGCCGATCGGCACGATCACCATGTTCGCGCTCGTACCGCCTGCAGCGCTGACGTTGACGGAACTGGCCGTCGGGCGAGCACCCTCGGGCCACACGGTGAGGAACGCCGGAGCGGAGGGCTCGGTCATGGTCACGTTCACGATGACGGCCGCTGCCTCGGGCGGTACGTCGGGGTTGCCGGCCACGTCGACGGCCAACTCGGTGTCGGCCTCGAGGGCACCCTTCGGGCCCGGGTCGGGGCCGGGCCGTGTGTCGAGGAGGCGCGAGGGAGAGCGAGGCACGAGGCGACCGGACTCGGTGGCGTCGGACTCGGTGAAGTATCCGACCACGTCGCCGAGCAGGTGGGCGTCGCGCAACGTGTACACGCTGATCGAGCCGTCGTCGCCGACGGGGATGATCGCCAGGTTCGCCCGAACGGTACCGGACTCGACCACGTTGAGACTGGACAGCTCGGTCGGGCGGGGTTGCCCTGCCGGCCACGCCGTCACGAAGCTCGGCGCTTCGATGGCGACGACGGTCAGGTTGATCGCCACGGCGGTGATGTCGTCGGGAATGGCCCCGACGCCGGCCACGGTGATGTCGATCCGTTCGTCAGCGGCCACGACGCCCTTCGGACCGGGTGCGGCCTCCTCGGGGCGGGTGTCGAACAATCTGAACGGGGCCAGCGCGGTCATCGCGGACGGCATCGCCGAGGGAGGTGAACTCGCCGCCTCGTCGACGACGATGGTGCGAGCGATCGTGTCGGTGGCGCCGTCGTCGTCGGTGATGGTGAG
>CAXAWD010000462.1:0-3348 GCA_963972325.1 uncultured Acidimicrobiaceae bacterium | reverse complement strand
ACACGGTCGTCGCCGTCGAGGTGAAGCGCCGCGGCGACATGGACGGCGTCGAGCAGCTCGGCCGCTACATCGAACGGCTCCAGCTCGACTCGTCCCTCGGCGAGATCCGCGGTGTCTTCGTGGCCCAGTCGATCAAACCGCAGGCCAAAGTGCTCGCCGAGAGCCGCGGGTTCACCTGGGTCGAGGTCGACTACGACGAACTCCGGGGCATGGCACCCGACGAGCTCCGCCTGTTCTGACACCGGCCCGCCGGCCGCCGCGGTCCACGGGCGACGGCCGTTCGGTACCGTGGTACGGGTGAGTTCCTCAGCCGGACGACCCACGCGCCGGAACGCCGTCGGCGTAGCGATCGCCGCACTCGTCCTCGCCGGGTGTGGACCATCGGACGGAGCGTCGGTCGAACCCGCTGCACCGGCACCGTCTTCGGCACCGGTGACCGTCCGGAGCGAGACCGCTGCGCCGCCCATCACGCGAATCGACGAACCCGCCACGGCCACCACGCCGGCGGACCGGCTCGAGGACGGCGTGCACATCACGTGGATCGGCGGTTCCGACATCGATCACGACGGACGTTCGATCCCGGCCGCAGTGATGGCTCGCTCCCCCCTGATCGGCGACCGACCGCTCGTGGTCTTCGGCGACACGAAGATCGCACCGCTCCCGGCCGAGGTCGAAACTCGGGTGGAGCAGGCCGCGGCGCGCAACGTGGACGGGTTGGTCGTGATCCTCAACCCGTCGTGGCTGAGCTGGGACGGGCACGATGCCTGCGCCGGCATCATGCCGGCTCACGACTACTACGCGTGTGTGCTCGAACCGCTTCCCGGTACCGACGTGAGTGCGCTACGAGACGACGTCAGCAATCTCGTCGACACGATCGTCGACACCGGCATACCGGCGTACCTGTACGTGATCCCACACTCGGCCGAATCGCTCGCCCACCCCGAACTCGGCCCACGCCTGGAGGACACCGAGGCGCAGTTCGCCGACCTCGACCCCGGTGTCAAACGGGTCGAGTACATCGGCCACATCTTCTCCCGCGATCTCGAACCGCTCCGAGAGGGCGTCGAGTTCAACGACATGGTCCATCCGAGCGAGTTCGGTGTCGAGGTGCTGGCCGACCACTTCATCGCCGAGTTCGTCCGCTTCTTCGGTCCGCTGATCACTCGAGATTGAACCGCCCGACACCCAACCGGTCGAGACCCACGCCCGAGACCGAATCGGCCGAGACTCGAAGCGATCAGTCCGTGCGAGTGCGCTCGACCACGACGTCGAGCAGATGCGAGTTCGGCACGAGCACCGTGCGGCCGTCCATGTCCACCTCGACGGCCGTCGGATGGATCTCGACCACCACCCCGTCGATGTCGATACCTGCCACGTCGCTGACCTCGACCCGGTCGCCCGTCGCGACCGCCTCGGCTGAGGCGCTCTCACCGGTACGACGCGACGAGTCGCACGGAAGTTCGAGATTTTCCGAACTCTTCGGGGACGAGACCGGAAATCGGTCGGTGCACTACGGTTCGGGTCATGCCACAGCACGTTCAAGGAGTCGTCGCCCGCGCCAAGGGCGAGCCCGTCACGCTCGAAACCATCGTCGTCCCCGACCCCGGCCCCGGTGAGGCCGTGGTGAAGATCCAGGCCTGCGGGGTCTGCCACACCGACCTCCACTACCGAGAGGGCGGCATCAACGACGAGTTCCCGTTCCTGCTCGGCCACGAGGCCGCCGGCATCGTCGAGTCGGTCGGCGAGGGCGTTACCAATGTCTCGCCCGGCGACTACGTCGTCCTCAACTGGCGTGCGGTGTGCGGCACCTGCCGGTCCTGCCAGAAGGGCAAGCCGTGGTACTGCTTCAGCACGTTCAACGCCTCGCAGAAGATGATGCTCGAGGACGGTACCGAGCTCTCCCCCGCCCTCGGCATCGGCGCGTTCGCCGAGAAGACGCTCGTCCACTCGGGCCAGTGCACCCCGGTCGACCCAGAAGCACCGGCCACGGCGGCGGGCCTCCTCGGCTGCGGCGTGATGGCCGGCCTCGGTGCCGCCATCAACACCGGCGAGGTCACCCGCGGCGACTCGGTCGCCGTGTTCGGCTGTGGCGGCGTCGGTGACGCGGCGATCGCCGGTGCGTATCTGGCGGGCGCTTCCAAGATCATCGCGGTCGACATCGACGATCAGAAGCTCGAGTGGGCCAAGGACTTCGGCGCCACGCACACCTGCAACGCCAACGACACCGACGCCGTCGAGTTCATCAAGTCGGTCACCGACGGCAACGGCGCCGACGTCTGCATCGAGGCGATCGGCAATCCACACGTCTACAAGCAGGCGTTCGAGGCGCGCGACCTCGCCGGCACCGTGGTGCTCGTGGGCGTTCCGCACCCCGACCACACGGTCGAGCTGCCGTTCATCGAGATGTTCGGTCGCGGCGGCGCACTGAAGTCGTCGTGGTACGGCGACTGCCTGCCGAGCCGCGACTTCCCGATGCTGATCGACCTCTACCGTCAGGGCCGACTCGACCTCGACCGGTTCGTCAGCGAGACGATCTCGATCGGCGACGTCGAGGAGGCGTTCCACAAGATGGAGCGTGGTGAAGTGCTCCGCAGCGTCGTGGTGCTGGACTCCTGATGCCGATCGAACTGGTCACGACCGACGGGATCTTCGCCCTCGACGGTGGCGAATGGGAGGTCACGAACAACATCTGGATCGTCGGCGACGACCGTGAGGTCGTCGTGTTCGATGCGGCCCACGACGCCCAGCCGATCATCGACGGCATCAACGGCCGGCGGGTCAAGGCGATCGTGCTCACGCACGGCCACAACGACCACATCAACGCCGCCGTGCCGCTCCGCGACGCCGTCGACGCTCCGATCCTCCTCCACCGCGACGACACGATGCTGTGGGACGTGGTGTGGCCCGGTCACCACACCGACGGAGCGGTGGTCCCCGGCGAGACGATCGACGTCGGTGGCCACTCGCTCGGCATCGTTCACACACCCGGGCACTCGCCCGGGTGCTGTTGCTTCTACGACCAGGACTCGGGCAGGGTCGTCTCGGGCGACACGCTGTTCTGCGGTGGCCCCGGTGCCACTGGCCGCAGTTACAGCGACGAGCCGACGATCCTGCGATCGATCATTTCGGAGCTGCTGACGCTGCCTGACGAGACGATCGTCCACACCGGGCACGGCGACACCACCACGATCGGCGCCGAGCGCGAGACCGTGATGGATCGTGCCGCCGAGCTCGGCGTGGTCTGAGCGCTGGTCAGCAACTCCCGCCGGGCAGCAGCGGCTTGACCGAGACCTGGTAGGTCACGTCGCCGTCGACGAAGAACGTCAGCTGATGCGCGTCGGCGAACAG
>CAXAWD010000461.1:0-3366 GCA_963972325.1 uncultured Acidimicrobiaceae bacterium | reverse complement strand
GACGGTGGGTTCGACCGGCGAGGGCGTGCCGGCGCTGTGGGACGCAGTCCTCGAACACCGGGAGTACGCCGAGTCCAGCGGCCAACTCGCCGAGCGACGTTCGTTCCGGGCGGCGGAGGAGCTCCGAGAGATCATCGCTAACCGCCTGCGCGAGAAGGCGCGCTCGCTGTGCACCGGCGAGCGCTGGGACGAACTCACCGAGGCGGTCGGCGGCCAGGCGACCGACCCGTGGACGGCAGCCGACGAGATGCTGTCCGGCATCGACGCGTAGTTCTTCGCCCTCGACCCCGAGGTGGGGCAAGATGGTGGCATGAGCGACGACGTGGTCCTGCTGGAACGCCGAGACGACGGGGTTGCCGTCGTCACCCTGAACAACGGCAAGGTCAATGCGCTCTCGAGCGCGGTCGTCGCCGCGATCCACCGGATCGCCGACGATCTGACCGCCAACCCGCCGGGGGCGGTCGTCGTCACCGGCGGTGAACGCATCTTCGCCGCAGGCGCCGACATCTCCGAGTTCGGCGGTGCCGACGAAGCAGTCGGCATCACCGGTCGTATCCACGCCGCGCTCGACGCGCTCGCGGCCGTGCCTCGGTTCGTGATCGCCGCGGTGTCGGGGTACGCACTCGGCGGTGGCTGTGAACTCGCACTCGCGTGCGACTATCGGATCGCGGGCGACCGCGCGGTGTTCGGCCAGCCCGAGATCCTGCTCGGCACGATCCCCGGTGGAGGCGGCACGCAGCGCCTCGCTCGCCAGGTCGGCCCGAGCCGGGCGAAGGAGATCTGCATCACGGGTCGCCAGGTCTCGGCGGACGAAGCGCTCCGCATCGGTCTCGCCGACGAGGTCGTGCCGGGCGACGAGCTCCACGACCGGGCCTTGGCGCTCGCCGCCGAATGTGCCGGTGGCGCCGTGTTGTCGCAGGCGCTGGCCAAGCAGGCGATCGACCAGGGACTCTCCTCCTCGCTCGCCGATGGGCTCCTGATCGAGCAGCGGGCATTCGTCGACTCGTTCCGCACCAACGACAGCCAGATCGGCGTGAAGAGCTTCCTCGAGCACGGTCCCGGCAAGGCCGAGTTCACCGGCACCTGAGTCAGGCGGTGTCGATCGCGTCGACGTACACGTCGACGGTGCGGAGCGCGATCGCCTGCCAGGAGTAGGTCGCCTCGAGCAGTTTGCGCCCACGTTCGACCAGACGGTCGGCGAGATCCTGGTCGGTCAGCACCTGCTCGATGCAGTCGGCGAGCTGTTCGGCGTTGCCCGGCTCGAAGAGCATGGCCGACCCGGTACCGCCGACGAGCTCGCCCAGGCCACCGGTGTCGGCCACGATCAGCGGTGCGCCACTCGCGAGCGCTTCGAGCGCGACGATGCCGAACGGTTCGTAGAGCGACGGGATCACGATGCAACCGGCTCGATGTGTGGCCGCACGCAGTTCGTTGTCGCCGACGAAGCCGGGGAGTTCGACGATGTCGCCGACGCCGGCGACGTCGACCTGTGACTGGAGTTCGGGCAGATAGCTGCCACGACCGGCGATCAGGCATTCGAGCCCACCGATGCGATATCGCAGGCTGCCGACCGCACGGGCGAGGACCTGGAACCCCTTCTCGTACTGCACCCGTCCCCACGCGAGCACCAGGCCGCTCCGGCCGTTGACCGGCTGCTCGTCGGGCCCTGGCGAACGCCACCACTCGGGATCGATGCCGCCGGGGATGCGGGTGACATGGCTGGGGTCGACTTCGAAGCCGTCGATGATCTCGCGGACCATCAGCTTCGTCGCCGCCGTCATGCGCCGCGACCGGTACGCCAACCACCATTCGACGCTGTTGATGTCGGTCGAATCGCCGGGTTTCAGGTGCCCACCGTGACGTCCGCGTTCGGTGCCGTGGAACGTGGTGATCAACGGTGCCCCGGTGGAGCTGCTGACGACGTCGGCGGCCCAGGCGACCGACCAGTCGTGAGCGTGCACGACGTCGGGTCGCCAGCCGTCGAGTTTCGCGAACGCGGCGACGAAGGCGTGATTGGCGGACGCGGTCGCGGCGACGCTGTTGTCGGGCAACCACGGCAGGTCGATGTCGGCTCGCAGGATCCGGACTCCACCGAGCCAGGTGTCGGCGTCGGCCCCTTCGACCCGCCGGGTGATGACGACGACCTCGTGGCCGAGCCGGTCGAGTGCGTCGGCGAGACCGTCGACGTGTGCTGCGGTTCCACCGGCGGCGCTGGGTGGGAACTCCCAGGACAACATCAGGACGCGCACCGCCCGCACGATAGTGGCGGCGACGTCACCGTTGAGGGTTCTCGACGAGCTCTTTCAGCCGACGAAGGTTTCGCTTCCAGATCTGCTTCATGATCGCCTGCCCGCCGACGATCTCGCCGAGACGGCCGCCGAGATACCAGGGAAACGACAGGTCCTCGGTCCAGGTGAACCGGGTGCGTCGTCCGAGGTCGATCGGTTCGAGGGCGAACACGCCGGTTCCGGTGACGACGCCCGTGTGTTGCACGCCCATCGTGCGTTCGGGCTCCCACTCGGTGACGGTCATCTCGTCGGTCAACGTGATCGGGCCGACCTTGGTGTCGCACTCGAACGCGGTGCCGACCCCCCTGGTGGCGTCGCTCGTGAAACGGATCTCGACGGCGTCAGCCATCCAGTCGACATGATGCTCGATCGGTTCGACGACCGACCACACCTCGGCGGGTGTTGCATCGAGTTCGACGGCGACCCGGATGCGGCCCATCAGGAGCCGGTGAGCGACGCGGCGTTGCGGAGCGTTTCGGCGGCCTGCTCCGGCGGCATGATGTTGATCAGCACGCCGGTGCCGCGCTCGAAGCCGGCCTGCGTGACGAGGTTGGGCCAGACGTGGATGTGCCAGTGGTACTCGCCGGTGTGCGCGTGGGGCGCAGTGTGGAAGCCCACGTTGTAGGCCACGTCGCCGAGCGCCTGGTTCAAGAACGCGGTCGAGTCGCGCAGGGCACGGCCGACCGCCTCGAGCGAGTCGTCGTCGGCGTCTTGCAGGTGGAGTTCGTGACGCCGTGGCACGATCAACAGCTCGTAGGGGCTGCCACTCCAGTACGGGCAGATGACGGCGACGTCGTCGTTGGCGAACACGACCCGCTCACCGGTGGACAGCTCGGCCTCGACCGTGGTGCACAGGAGACACCCGCCGGCGAACCGGCTGAACGCTCGCTCTTCGTCGAGGACCTCGCCCGGGACGAACGGCAATCCGAGGAGCTGCCCGTGCGGGTGGGCGATCGATGCGCCGGCCTCGCGGCCGTGGTTGACGATCGCCTGCGTGTAGCGGATGTTGGGCAGCGTCGCGTGCTCGGTGAAGCGGTGCTTGAGCGCCAACATGAATCGGCCGGCTCCGGCGTCGTCG
>CAXAWD010000460.1:0-3383 GCA_963972325.1 uncultured Acidimicrobiaceae bacterium | reverse complement strand
CATAGAAGCGCTGCTCGTGTTCGGCGATCGCGGTGCGGAGGTCGGCGATGCCGGGCCCCGGCGGGTACTGATTGGCCCCCGACCGGATCGCCTCGACCGCGGCGTCGAGCACCTCGATCGGGCCGTCGACGTCGGGAAAGCCCTGACCCAGGTTGATCGCGCCGGTCGACGCCGCCAATGCCGACATCCGGGCGAAGATCGTCGTGCCGAAGCCGGCGAGTTTGGAGGTGAGCGCATGTTCGACGGTGGCCACGCCTCGCAGCGTAGACAGCCGAGGCTCAGGCGTGGGTATGGACGAGGTTCGGCTGCGGCGGCAACGCGGTCGCCACCTTGCAGGTCACGCCCTCACGCTTGGCTTCGTACATCGCCTGATCGGCGGCGACGACCAACTGATCGAGACCCTCGCCGTGCTCGGGCCAGATCGCCACACCGACGCTGACCCTGATGCGGAGCGCGGTCTCGATGCCGTCGAGCCGGGTGCGGCCGCCGACCTGCTCGGCGAGCTGCAGCGCTCGTCGGCTGCCCATCTCGGGGGTGGAGATGCCGGGCATGACGACGACGAACTCGTCGCCGCCCCAACGCGCGACCACGTCGTGATCGCGCACGGCCTTGCGGAGCCGGGACCCGACGACCTTCAACACCTCGTCGCCGACGAGGTGACCATGGGTATCGTTGACCTCCTTGAACCCGTTCAGGTCGAACAGCAGCAGGCAGAGGCCGCTGTCGGCACGGTCGGACGAGGCGAGGAGTTCGGCGGCACGGCGTTCGAACTCGCCACGGTTCGGCAACTTGGTGAGCGTGTCGAAGCTGGCCCGCTCGTGGAGGCTGCGTTGCTCGACGACGAGCGTGATCCCGGCCAGCAGCAGGAGCACGACGGCCAACGAGAAGATGATGACGTAGAAGCGGAACTCGTCGCCCGGAAGGCTGACGTCGGCGACGACCTGAGCGCTGACGTAGACGCCGGACACACCCTCGACACCGGCCCAGGTCTGGCGCATCTCGCGATTGTCGGAGAAGCCGCCGATCGACACGTCGGCCGGCAGCAGGGTCGTCGCCGCGACCGTGTGTTCGTCGCCGAGATCGACGATGCCGGCCGGGGCGGACGCGTACACGGTGACGTGGGGCCCGATGGCCTCGATGGTGAGCAGCGAGTCGTACACGGTCACTTCGACGCCCGGTTCGGCGGGGCCGGCCAGACCGTCACGACGTTCTTGTTCGCGTTCGATGGAGACGGCTGCCGGCATCGGCCCGTCTCCCGCACAGTTGGACGCGTCCGCGTCGACGACACACACCCCGAGCCCCTGGTGAACGGTCGCCAGAGCCTCGGCGATGGCGTCGGTGCGCCTCGCCTGCGGGTCGTCGATCGAGAGCGAGGCCAACTCGGCCGATTCGACCAACGAGGAAAGCCGGGCGCTGCCGATCTCGGCCGACGATGCGAGGCTCGCGTCGCGATCGCCGGCGAGTTCGGTGGTGCGCACGGCATAGCCGACGACGATGGCCACGATCAGCACCAGGCTGAACACCAGCGACGCTCGTCGAACCATTCTCATGCTTCGTCATCGGGACGCAGCGTCCGGACTTGAGGCCCCGTCGGAATCTTGAAGCGGAGTTTGCAGATCACACGCGATGACAACGCTATGACACCCGCACGACACGCGGGTTATCGCGGACGTCGCCCCTCGTGGGCGGCGGTCACTCCGTACGGTAGGGCGGCGGCGTGCCGCCGGCGGCCTCGATGGCCGTACGCGGGTTGCGGTTGGGGTCGCCGATCGAGTCGAGCGAAGCGCGGAACAGCTGGAGGGCTTCGATCCGCCCGTCGTCACTGATCTCGGCCTCCATGATCTTCTCGACGGAGGGCGCCAGGTCGGCGAACTCGCTCACCAACTCGTGCGCGACCCGCTCACTGGGGCCCAGGTCCTCCGGATCGATCGAACCATCCGACCATCGGGTGACCTTCTTCTTGGCCTTCGCCATCATTCCTCGCTCTCTGCTGCGGACGAGCGAGACGGCTGCGCCCACGGACGTTGGACGGCCCCGGACCCAAGCGAGACAACTCACCCAAGACGAGGCACCGTACCAGGACCGCCGTGGCGCTCCCCGGTCCGGTCGTTCAGGGCGCCGCGGCGAGGCGCAGCGAGGTCAGGCCCCGGATGACGAAGGTGGGGTGATACGACGGCTCCTCGACCAGGTCGAGTTCGGGGAACCGCTCGACCAACCCGGTGACCGAACGGGCCAGCTCGGCTCGGGCCAGCGGCGCACCGATGCAGAAGTGGAGACCGCCGCCGAAACCGATGTGCGCGGCGTCGCCACGGCCGACGTCGAACTCGTCGGGACGGTCGAAACGCCGGGGATCGCGCTGCGCCGATCCGAACCGCATCGCGACGACATCGCCGACCTCGACCGGTTGGCCGGCGATCTCGACGCCGGGTTCGAGCACCCACCGGTCGAAGTTCTGGAGCGGCGCGTCGAACCGGAGCAGTTCCTCGACGGCGGTGGCCGGTTCCACCTCCCCGGCGACGAGCCGCTGCCATTGATCCCGATGGTGCATCAGCGCACGGAACCCGTTGCCCAGCGTGTTGACGGTGGCCTCGTGGCCGGCCTCGACCAGCACCATCGCGGTCGACACGATCTCGTCCTCGGTGAGGGTGTCGCCCGCGTCCTCGACCTGGACGAGCTGCGACACCAGGTAGTCGTCGGGCTGCCGACGCTTCGCGGCGATCAGATCCTTCGTGTAGGCGATGTACTCGCGGGCGGCATCGTTGGCGGCTCGCTTGACGTCGTCGGGAGCGCTGAGTTCGTACATCTTGACGATGGCGTGCGACCAGTCGAGCAACCGTTGCGTGTCCTCGACGGGGACCCCGAGCATCGAGCAGATCACCGCGACGGAGTACGGCTGGGCGTAGTCGGCCAGCAGGTCGAACTCGCCGAGCTCGGCGCACCGGTCGAGCAGCCGGTCCGATGTCGCCGCGATCATCGGTTGCAGCCGGGCGATCGCCGACGGGGTGAACACCTTGGTGATCAGACGGCGGAGGCGGGTGTGGTCGGGCGGTTCGAGCGCGAGCAGCGACCATGCCTCGTGCCGGTGGAAGTCGGACCAGCGCGGATCGGGATCGGGCTGTCCGATGTCGGCCGGCGCATAGCGGTGGGAGTAGGCGCGGCCGAGGCGACGGTCGCGCAGCGTCGAGTGCACATCGGCGAACCGGGTGACGACCCACTGCCCGGCATCCTCGTCGCGGTAGATCGGGGTCGCTTCCCGGATCGCATCGAGCACCGGGTAGGGGTCGGCGATGAACGCAGGGTCCTCGACGTCGAAGCGGGCGATCAACTCCTCCAACTCGGCCATGCGCGCAGGCTACGCGGTGGCCGAACGGCGGCACGAAGTA
>CAXAWD010000459.1:0-3401 GCA_963972325.1 uncultured Acidimicrobiaceae bacterium | reverse complement strand
TCGCCAACGTGGTGTCCGAGGCGCGGCGGTCGCTGGCTCGCCTCGTCGAACCGCCGGAGGGTGACGAATGGGTCGGCCGCACGATGACCGACGACCTCCCGTTGCACGACCTGGTGCTCGCCGACGTCGATCTGCTCCGCCACGCGCTCGACGTGGCCCGGGTGCAGCCGCCCGCCCAGGCGATCGCCACGCTCGAACCGGCGGTCGAGCTGATCACCGGTGTGCCGTTCGAGGGCACCTCGTACCTGTGGCCCGACAGTGAGGGCATCACGTCCGACTTCGTGTTGCTCGCCACCACGGCGACGACCGAACTGGCGGCGCACTGCCTGTCGATCGGCGACATCGAAGGCGTGTTCCGGGCGACGGCACGTGGGCTGCAGGTACTGCCCGCGCACGAGGAACTGATCGGTCTGCGGATAGAGGCTCACGCTCGTGCCGGCGACCACGCCGGTGTCCGCCAGGAGTGGGAGAGCTACGAGCGGGTCATCAACGGTGACCCGTGGAGCGACGGTGAGCCGGCACCGAAGCTCGTCGAACTCCGGCAGCGGTTGCTGAACCCGTCGCGCTGAGTGGCCCGCCCGACCGGCTAGCGCGGGCCGGTCTGGTACTGGATCGCAGCCCGGTCGGAGACGTGCTCCTTGATCAGCTCGCCGACGAACCGCACGTGTTGGGGGTGGTCGCGATACGTGACGTAGTCGTCGACGTCATCGAAGTCGGCGACGAGGCAGTAGTCGTAGGCGCCGTCCGACACGCCGACGTCGGTGCCGTGCACGTAGCTGCGGATCACGTCGATCTCGGTCGGCAGTGCGTCGAGACCGTCGCGGACCTTGTCGACGTGGGCATCGTCGACGTGGTCGGCCCACTTGAACATGACGACATGACGGAACGGCATCGGTGACTCCTGGGAGGGGTGCGTGGCTGTGGGGTGCGTGGCCTACGTGTACTGGCCGAGGATCGTGTTCTCGGTGACGCGTTCGAGCGTCTCTTTGACCGAGGTGGCGATGTCGGCGTCGACACCCTCGACCGCCGCGAGGTCGTCGGTCGTGGCCCGCTGCAGCCGGGCGAGCCCACCGAACCGGTCGACGATCGCCGCTGCGACGTCGGGAGTCAGCTTGCTGACACGACGCAGCAGCCGCAGGCCGCGAGGAGCGATCTCGTCGTCGAGCGACGCGTCGCCGAGATGCATCGTGGCCAAGGTCATCCGGGCATCGAGGACGTCGTCGTCCTTCATCCGCGACATCTCCTCGATCGTGTCTTCCGCGTGGCGATGCGGTGGGAGGTAGTCGGCGACCACGAGGTCGACCTCGTCGTCGATGTCGGTGTAGATCTCGTCGAGCTGCAACCGCAGCAGCCGGGCGTCTACGCCGAGTTCGATGATCATCGTCTCGATCTCTTCGGCGATGCGCTGCACCATCTCGCCGCGCTGGATGACCGTGACCACGTCACGAACCGTGACCACGTCTTCGACCTCGACCGCGGTCAGATTGTCGATCGCGTCGTCGAGCCGGACCTTGTAGCGCTCGAGCGTCTGTAACGCCTGGTTGGCCCGATCGAGCAGGCGACCCACCTCTTGCAGCTGGCGCTTCAACCCGCCGGCGTACACGTTGATGACGCCCATCTCCTCGGATGCCGACACGACGGGCACGTCGAGCGAGCGGGCGACCCGCTCGGCGGTGCGGTGGCGCGTGCCGGTCTCGCTGGTGGGCACCGTGGGGTCGGGCACGAGGTGCACGTTGGCGCGAGCGATGCGGCCACCGTCGTTGGAGATGATGATCGCGCCGTCCATCTTGGCCAGCTCGGACACCCGCTGTGGGCTGAACGGCGAATCCACGAGGAAACCACCCGAGCAGATCGAGAGCACCTCGGGATCGTCGGACAGGACGATGAGCGCACCCGCACTCGAACGGACGACTCGATCGATGCCGTCACGGAGCGGCGTACCGGGGCTGACACGAGCGAGCGCATCGCGCATTGCCTCGTTCACGCCCCGATATTGAGTGTCCACGAACCGATCCTAGTCGGTGGCGGAACGCGCGTCAGGGTCGCGATTCGTGTCGAGAGGGCCAATTGGCGCACCGGTCGGCGCCAGCCGTACTACACATGGGCGGATGCGTGAAGCGAAGCGGCGTGCCATCGTGCTCCTGATCGGAGCCCTGATCGTGGGCGGGTGTTCCGGTGGCGACGACGCAGCCGGCGACTCGCCGGCCGACGACATCGCCACGACCGACGAAGACCCGGACGGCGACACCGACGGCGGCGGCGATGGTGACGATGGTGACAACGGTGACGACGGCGATGACGACGGCTCGACAACCATCTCGGAGCCGATCGGGACGGTCGACCACGGTCCGCTGACGACGCCGATCCCGGCGGTCGAACCGGTCACGATGTACACCGTCGGCGACAGCGACAGCGACGGCGACGGCGAGAGTGGCGACGGCGACGGCTCGATCGAAGCGGGCGAGGAACTGCTGCCGCCGTCCGACCTGCTCGAGGTGGTGCAACTCGGCGTGGAGGCCGGCTCGTTCTCCGAAGCCGAAGGCATCGCCCGTGCGCTCGACGGGTTGAGCGGTCGCGGGGTGCCGACGCCGGGGCTCGGCCTCGGCGACGCCATCGAGCCCGGACTCACCGGGTTGACCCGGCGCGGGGCCGACCTCCTGCGTGAGGGTGATCTCGACGACGATGACCGCACGATGCTCGAAGACGCCCTGCGGGTGTTCATGCCCACTCAGGAGCTGCTCGACGCGATCAGTTCACCGGCGCCCGGCCCGACTGCGGGGTTCGCGAACGCGTCGTTCTCCACACAGACCTCCCCGCTCGCCCCGATCGAGATCATCCGGCAGGACTGTTTCGACGTGGTCGCGACCGGGGTGACGAGCGACTCGGACGTCGCCACCGGCGACGAGTGCTTCCACTACGTCGAGCAGATCGTCGACGGACACGAACTGCGCGTGTACTACTCGTCCACCTGGCAGACCGACCCGGATCGGCTGGCGCTGGTCGACGTCGCCCTCGACGGCGTCGTCACGAGCGTCGGCGTGTACGCCGACCTCGCCACGGTCGGCCCCATCAACGCCGTGTTCAGCCTGGCCGACAACGGCACGGCGCTCGCGCAGCAGACGGAAGTCGCACCCGGCGCGACCTGCTCGCTCACGCTGTTCCCCGCGGCGTCCACCGGGTCGATGGACGTGTTCCGACAGACCGTCGCCCACGAGGTGTTCCACTGCGTGCAGGACTGGTCGTTCACCACGGAGGGCTACGAGACCCACAAGTGGTGGCTGGAAGGTTCGGCCGAGTACTTCAGCAACGTCGTGTACCCGGCGGTCAACGACGAACACGGTCGCACCTGGGAATTCGACGCGAACTCGCTCGACAAGAACATCACCCAGATGTCCTACGAG
>CAXAWD010000458.1:0-3404 GCA_963972325.1 uncultured Acidimicrobiaceae bacterium | reverse complement strand
TCATCGACGGGGCGATCGAGCGGCATCTCGCTGTCGCTGCCGACAGCGACGGCAGCGACGAAGTCCTCGATCTGTTCGGGCCTCCACGCCGCGTCGTCCACGTGGTGACGGAACCACTCGACGGTGGCGGAGCCGTGGCGTTCGTGACCGACATCACCGATCGGCGCCGGATCGACCAGATCCGGACCGACTTCATCGCGAACGTCTCGCACGAACTCCGAACGCCGATCGGTGCGCTGATGGTGCTCGCCGAGACACTGCTCGGCACCGACGACCCCGACACGGTGCAGCGCATCGTGCGGCGCATGCAGGGTGAGGCCGACCGGGCGACACACACCGTCGACGACCTGATCGAGTTGTCACAACTCGAAGGCGGAGCACAGCGCGAATTCGCGCCGGTCAAGCTGTCCGACGTGATCGGCGACGCTGTCGGTCGCGTGTCGGAACTGGCCGCCGCGAACGGCATCACCCTGTCCACGCTCGACCTGGTCGGTTCCGACGGCCCGCTCGCCGAGCAGGCGGTGGTCCACGGCGACCGGCGTCAACTCGCTTCAGCCGTCGGCAACCTCTTGGAGAACGCGGTGAAGTACAGCGACCCGGGCGACGTCGTGCAGGTCAGGGTCCGGCGCGACGACGACTCGATCGAGATCGCCGTCGTCGACGAAGGCGTCGGCATCCCGCGCCACGACCTCGACCGCGTGTTCGAACGCTTCTATCGCGTCGACCGGGCGCGCAGCAGGGCCACCGGCGGCACGGGGCTCGGCCTGTCGATCGTGCGCCACGTCGCGTCGAACCACGGCGGTTCGATCGCCGTCGACTCGATCGAAGGGGAGGGCTCGACGTTCTCGTTGCATCTGCCCGTGCCCGACACGAATTCCGTCGGGGGCGACACGCCCGCGACCTCGGAGAACGACCACGAAGAAGGAGTCGCATGAGCCAGCCCACGATCCTCATCGTCGAAGACGAGGAGAGCTTCGTCGATGCGCTGCAGATCGGTCTGTCGCGCGAAGGGTTCGATGTACACGTCGCCACCGACGGGGTGATGGCGCTCGAGCGGTTCGAGCAGGTGACCCCCGATCTCGTGCTGCTCGACGTGATGCTGCCTCGAATCTCCGGCATCGACGTGTGTCGCCAGATCCGTACCACGAGCGCGGTGCCGATCATCATGGTGACGGCCAAGGCGAGCGAGATCGACACCGTCGTCGGCCTCGAGGTCGGTGCCGACGACTACGTCGCGAAGCCGTATCGGATCCGCGAACTGATCGCCAGGATCCGTGCGCTGTTGCGCCGTTCGTCGGCCGACCCGACCGGCGAGATGGAGATCCCTGCCGACAGCGCGATCCGGGTCGGCGCGGTCGAACTCGACCCCGAAGAACACCGGGTCGTCGTCGACGGTGACGAGGTGTCGTTGCCGTTGAAGGAGTTCGAGGTGCTGCACCTGCTGCTCGCCAACGCCGGTCGGGTGATGACGCGCGAGACGCTGATCGACCGCGTGTGGGGTGCCGACTACGTCGGCGACACCAAGACCCTCGACGTCCACATCAAGCGACTCCGCTCCAAGGTCGAGCACACGCCCGGCTCGCCGCAGCGGATCGTCACGATCCGTGGGCTCGGCTACAAGTACGAACGTCCGGCCGTCGACGCAGCCTCCTGACGACGGGACGATGGCACGGGCGGCGGAGCCCGCGTCGTACGATCACCACGTGACGCGCCACGGACGATCCCGGTTCCAGCGTCTCGCATTCACCCATGCCGCCATGATGGGTGGCGAGGGGGCGATGGTGGTCGCCCTCGCCGATTCGTTCTTCTTCGACGTCGACCCCGCCGGGGCGCGCTCGAAGGTGCTCGCCTTCCTGCTGGTCAGCTTCGCGCCGTTCCTGCTCGTCGCTCCGATGATCGGGCCGCTGATCGACCGGGTGCGCGGCGGCCGGCGCTTCATCGTGCAGGTGGTCGCCGCCGCCCGCATCGCCATCCAGATCCTGATGATCCAGTTCGTCGACGACATCGTGCTGTTCCCGCTCGTGTTCATCGCGCTGGTGCTGCAGAAGACCTACGTGGTCTCGAAATCTGCGCTCGTGCCGGCGGTGGTGCGCAACGAGACCGAACTGGTCGAGGCCAACTCGAAGCTCGGCCTGATCGCCGGGGTGGCCGGCGCCATCGCCGTCGCTCCGGCTGCGGCGCTGCAGTTCGGCGTCGGCACGTCGGCGACGTTGATCTACGGCGCGGCACTCTTCGGCCTCGCGCTGTCGATCTCACTGAGCCTCCCGCGCGAACTCGTGATCCGGCCCGACGCTCCGTCGGCGGCGAGCGCCGAGGCGACCACCACGAGCCTCCAGTTGGCGTGGGTGGCGATGCTGATCTTGCGCGGCGCAGCGGGCTTCATGCTGTTCCACCTCGCCTTCCTGTTCCGCGGCGACGGGGACGACGACAAGTTCCTGCTGGCGGTCGCGGTCGGCATGTCGTCGATCGGCACGATGGTCGGCAACGCGATCGCGCCACGGCTCCGGCGGGTGATCCACGAGGAGCGGATGATCACGCTCGCACTCGGGCTGCCGGCCGTGGCCGGGTTGGTCGCCGCAGTGCTCGGCGGGGCCAAGGTCGGTATCGCGGTCGCAGCGGTCGTCAGCTTCGCCGCCGCGATCTGCCGGTTGTCGTTCGAGAGCATCGTCCAGCGCGACGGCCCGGAGACCAACCGCGGTCAGGCGTTCGCCCGATTCGAGACCCGGTTCCAGCTCGGCTGGGTGATCGCGGCCGTGTTGCCGGTGCTCCTCGAGATCCCGGGCAGCGTCGGGTTCCTGCTCGTGGGCGCGGTGTGTGCGGCCGCGGTGGTGAACTACGTCGCCGGGATCAACGTGCCGCCGGCACCCGTCAGTCGCCGCTGACGCGAGCGATCCAGAGGCCGGGAGCCTCGATCTCGTTCGGCGTCGGCATCGAGCCGGGCAGATCGAGCAGGCGGGTGAGTTCGTGCTCGCCGACACGATCGACGACACCCTGCACGAACGACTTGCCGCGCACGACCTGCGCCTCGCCGACACGGATGCCGAGCAATCGCTCGACGAACTGATCGTCGGGGGTCGTGCCTGACCGCTGGCGGCGGACGGCCTCGGCGATGCGGAGCGCTTCGCCACCGACGACGCGTACGGCGACGGCGTCGACGACCCAGTCGGTGTAACCGACCACCGCCGCCACGGCGGCGTCGAGACGCGGCTGCAGTTCGCGCTGCGCGGGCGATTCGACCGCGCCCAGCAGGATCTCGGGGTCGGAGAACGCTTGCTGCAGGGCCTGCATCGGATCGTCGCCGCCACCGCTGAACGGATCGAAGCCGCCCAGCTTGTCGGCGATCGCCGACGGGTCGGGCCGGAAGCCGCCGACGTGGGCCCGCACGAGGCGGGTGAGTTCGTCGC
>CAXAWD010000457.1:0-3411 GCA_963972325.1 uncultured Acidimicrobiaceae bacterium | reverse complement strand
GTGTTCCACCACCCCGTCGATGCGTTCGTCGCCACGTTCATTGGTGTCCCGTCGATGAACCTGTTCCACGGCCGGTTGGAGGCCGGCGAGAGCGGGCCCGCGCTCCGGATCGGCGACGACCGAATCGACCTGGGTCGATCACAGTGGTCTGATCTGGACGTCGAGAAGGAACGGGACGTGGTCGTCGGCGTTCGACCCCGATCGTTCCGGTTCGATGCCGGCGGCATCATCGCCGATGTGGAACGGGTCGAGACGATGGCCGACCGACGCATCGTGACCGCGACGCTCCTCGCACGACCGGTGACGAACTCCGGCGACGGCGTCGTCCTCGGGGTCGGGCGGAGCACCGTCACCGTTGACGCCGACCCGACCGACGATGTGGGCAGGGCCCGCTGGCAGGCGTCTCGGCTCGCTGTCGACACCGACGACATCCACCTGTTCGACCACCCGACCGGTCGATCCCTGGCGCCGCCCGTCGAACCGGGCAACGACGGTCAGACGACCCGCGCCGCGACGTAGTGCACGCCGATGCTCTCGAGCGCATCGTTGGCGGGCAGGTACGGCCTCGCCTCCGTCACCTCGATCGGGGTCCACACGCCGTCGGCAGCCATGGTCTCGATCACCTGCGGACACCGACGGTCTTCCCACAGGTCTTCACGCTGCGTCACGACGACCACACCGCCGGGTCGCACGACCCGGGCGAACTCACGCCAACACCGATCGACGTCGGGCACGTACGTCATCACGCCCACGCAGATCAGCGCGTCGAACGCACCGTCGGTGTGGTCGAGGCCACGTTGCAGGTCGGCGACACCGGTTCGGTCGTAGGCCGACGTCGCGTCGGCGAGACGCAGCGACCGAGACGACACGTCGACACCGTGCAGTTCGCCGGTGAACCCGGCGCGGCGCAGCGCCTGGCCGACGAGTCCGGTGCCACACCCCGCATCGAGGACCCGTCCGAGGTCGGCGCCGTGCCCCAGCAGCAACGCCGACGCGACATCGGGCGCCGCATACTCCCAGTCGTCGAGGTCACGGTCGTATGCCGCGGCCCAGTCGTCGTAGTACCGGGCGACGTCGTCGACGTCTGCGCTGCCTCGCAGCAGCCAGTCACCGTCGTCGGACGAGGGCTCGGCCCCTTGGTCGGTCATGCCATCCGTTGTAGCAGGATGCGAGTCAGGACTCGACGGCGACCTCGGGTGCGACCTCGTCGTCGGCCTCGGTGGTCGATGCCGCCCCGCCTCTCCGGCGGTACGCCCACACGCCGACCGCTGCCAGCAGCACACCGAACACGAGGCCGAACCAGGGCGCTGTGTCGACGGTCGGGATCTGGTTCTGCATCCAGTTCTGGATGCGGATCGCGTTGTCGTACACGGGGTCGTCGCCGACATCGCCGTTGAGCACCCGAATCTCGAACCAGCCGTAGTAGGCGACATAGGCACCGGCGATCAGCAGCAGCACCCCGGCGATCTTGTTCACGCGGGGCAACAGCGACCGGAACTTGGCGACGACGCCCTGCTTCGCGAGCGCGACGGCCAAGGTCAGGATGCCGATGATGATGCCCATGCCGAGGCCGTACAGCACGAACACGAACACTCCCGACACGTAGCTGCCCTTGCCGAACGTCTGCGACGTGACGACGAGGAACGGGCCGATCGTGCACGACAGCGAGGCCACGGCGTACGACACGCCGAACAGGTACATCGAGAACATCGTGCCGTCGGCCCCGCCCCTGTTGAGCTTGGGGATGTTGACGATCAACTGGCGTCCGGTCAGCAGGTACACGCCGAGACCGATCAGGCCGAACCCGATGACGATCGTTGCCCACGGCAGGTGCTCCTCGATCCCGTCGAAGACCTTGGTGATGACAGCCCCGAACAGCGCGAACACGGTGACGAACCCGGCGGTGAGCACGGCGGACACCTTGAGTGCCTGCATGATCGCCTTGGCCGGGCTGGGACGCTCGTCGCCGTCGTCGAGACCGACGAACGCCGACAGGTACGCCGGGAGCAGCGCGAAGCCACACGGGTTGACGGTCGCCACCATGCCGGTGGTGAGTGCGAGGGCGAAAGGTCCACTGAACACGCTGAGAGAACACGCTACGCCGACACCCGCATTCCGGGGCCGCGTCAGCGCGAAACAACCCGTGAACAACGCTGTGGACGACACGGGAACCGATCGGCGTCCCGACGGGTTCACCACCCATGCGGTCTCCACGACTCCCGCTCACCATCGTCGGCCTGCTCACCCTGGCCGCCTGCGGAACGGACGATGCCGCCGAACCGGTGGTCACGACCGCGCCGGGCGAAACGGCCGCGCCGGCCACCCCGGCGGTGTCGGTCACCCCGACGTTCCCGGCGGAAGCCGACGAGCCGTTCCGGCTCGAGAACGTGCCGTCGTCGCCGGTCGACGTCACCGCCAGCGGACTCGACATGCACCGCGACCGCAACGTCCCCGACGGCACGCCCGCTCCCCTGGTCGAGTTCGACGAGATCCGCAGCGGTGGCCCGCCACCCGACGGCATCCCACCGGTCGACGACCCGACGTTCCTCGGCGTCGCCGATGTCGACTTCCTCGCCGACCACGAACCGGTGCTCGCACTCGAGATCGACGGTGATGCCAGGGCCTACCCGGTGCAGATCATGACCTGGCACGAGATCGCCAACGACACCGTCGGCGGCGTGCCCGTCGCGGTGTCGTACTGCCCGCTGTGCAACTCCGCGGTCGCCTACGACCGACGGCTCGACGACCGGGTCCTCGATTTCGGCACCTCAGGGCTGCTCTACAACTCGGCGCTCGTGATGTACGACCGACAGACCGAGACACTGTGGAGCCACTTCACCGGCGAGGGCATCATCGGCGAGCTGACAGGCACCGATCTGGACGTGTTCCCGCTCGCGACCGTGTCGTGGCAGACGTTCCGCGAGGCGAACCCCGACGGCGTGGTGCTCAGCCGCGACACCGGCTTCTCCCGGGACTACGGCCGCAACCCGTACCCCGGCTACGACGACGTGGACGGCATTCCGTTCCTGTTCCAGGGCGAGGTCGACGGGCGTTACACCGCACTCACGCGCATCGTCGGCATCGAGGACGGCGACGATGCGGTCGGCATCCCGCTCGCCGACCTGCGCGAAGCGCGAGTGATCACCGGTTCGATCGGCGGCCGCCCGCTCGTGGCGTGGTGGGCCGCCGGCACCGCGTCCGCACTGGAGAGCGAACGGATCGTCGACGGTGTCGACGTCGGAGCGACCGGCGTCTTCGTGCCGGAGGCCGACGGTACGCCGCTGACGTTCTCGGCCGCGGGCGACGGCACGTTCACCGACACCGAGACCGGATCGACGTGGAATCTGCTCGGCGAGGCCGTCGCCGGCGACCTGGCCGGTTCACGGCTCGAGCCCTACGTCCACGTCGACA